>JANPKR010000432.1:0-19318 GCA_031426175.1 Hydrogenophaga sp.
GGACCGCAGAATGCGGCCTGACGGGTCGGTGGTTCGGCCCGCGAGAAGAAGGCATGGGCATGCAGAAGTTGATCGATTGTTCGGCGCGCGAACTGGCCGCGCGTGTGGCCCGCTGCGAAGTCAGCGCAGAGGCGGTGGCGCGGGCTTTTGTGGAACGCGTTCAGGCGCTGGAGCCTGGCATCCTGGCCTGGCAGCACTTCGACGCTGACCAGGCCATTGCGCAAGCGCAAGCGGTCGATCGTGCTGGTGCCCAGGGCGCACTGGCGGGTGTGCCCATCGCGGTCAAGGACCTGATCGACACCGCCGACATGCCCACCACCTACGGCTCGCCCATTTACGCGGGTCACCGCCCTGCCGTGGATGCGGCTGTGGTGGCCAGTGTGCGAGAGGCCGGTGGCGTGGTGATGGGCAAGACCGTGACCACCGAGTTCGCCACCTTCAAGCCGGGCGTCACGCGCAACCCGCGCGCCAGCCCCGATGCACCGCGTACTCCGGGTGGCTCGTCCAGCGGCTCGGCGGCGGCGGTGGCCTGCGGCATGGTGCCGCTCGCCTTCGGCACGCAGACCGCCGCTTCCGTTGTCCGACCCGCAGCGTACTGCGGCGTGGTCGGCTACAAGCCCACCTTTGGCCTGCTGCCCATGGCGGGCATCAAGTCGCTCTCGCCCACGCTGGACACCGCCGGCGTGTTCGCCCGCACCGTGGACGACGCCGCGTTCTTCGTGAGCACGCTCTCACGCATCGAGCTGCCGATGGCGCCCGTCAAGGGCTGGCGCGTGGGTGTGTGCCACACACCGCATTGGGAACTGGCCGACGAAGACGCGCGCCGTGCGCTGCAGCTGGCCGCGCACCACTTCGACAAACTGGGCACCCGCCTGGTGGAGGCGGTGGTGCCGGGCGCCTGGGCGGGTCTGGCGCAGGCCCAGATGGACATCATGGGCTTCGAGGCCTGGGCCGCGTTTGCGCCCGAGCGCAACAGTCAGGCAAATCTCTTCAGCCCGGCGTTTGCCGAGGTGCTGGCCGGCGGAGCGGGCGTGACGGGCGCTCGGCTGGCCGAGGCCCACGCACTCGCCATCCACGCCCGCGGCGAGATCGAGAGCCTGCTGCAACAGGTGGACGTGTTGATCGCGCCGAGCGCCACTGGCGAAGCACCGCTGGGGCTGGACGCCACCGGCAACCCGATCTTCAGCCGCATGTGGAGCCTGCTGGGCGTCCCTTGTGTGCATGTGCCCACGGGTGTGGGCCGCCACGGCATGCCGGTGGGTGTGACGGTGATTGGCCCGCGCTGGCGCGACGCCAAGGCGCTGAGCGCCGCGCAGGCGCTCGAAGCCGCGATCAGGAGCTGAGTCTCAGACCGCGCCGGTGGGATGCGTGGGATCGACCCACAGCACCTGCTCGGGTTTTTCCACCGGCGCGATGTCCAGGTTGACCGCCACCGCCTGACCGTCGCTGCGGCACAGCACGCACTCCAGCACCTCGGTGGCGCTGGCGTTGATCTCCTGGTGCGGCACAAACGGCGGTACGTAAATGAAGTCGCCCGGGCCGGCCTCGGCGGTGAACTCCAGCTGGTCGCCCCAGCGCATGCGTGCGCGGCCCTTCACCACGTAGATCACGCTCTCCAGCGGCCCGTGGTGGTGGGCGCCGGTCTTGGCATCGGGGTGGATGGTCACCGTACCAGCCCAGAGTTTTTGCGCACCCACGCGCGCGAAGTTGATCGCGGCCTTGCGGTCCATGCCGGGCGTTGAGGGTACGTTGCCGTCGAGCTGGTTGCCGGGCACCACGCGCACACCATCGTGCTTCCAGGCGGGCGTGTGTTCGTGGGGATGGTCGTGATCGTTTGACATGGTGTGGATCTCCTCAGGGTCGGGGTGTGCTGAAGCAACGGCCACCAGGACAATGCTCGGCGCTGCTCCATTGGATGCTGCTCCAGTCCAAGGAAAGCAGCGAACGTTCGCGATTGAAGAACAGTGCTGCACCGTCCGGCAGCGCCCAACCGTGCAGACGCACGAAGGCGCTCGGGAGCAGCTGGCTGCGAAAGGGCTGGCCCAGCGTCTGCGTCAGGTGTTCGTAGGCTTCATCGTGGCGCCACCAGGGCACGGCGACGTTGGCCAACAGCAAACGATCCTGCCGCAGGAAATAGACCACGAACATGGCTGGCAGGCCGTTGTGGGAGGACACCCGCAATGAGCAGTAGCGGTCGACATTCAGGGCGCCCTGGTAGGCAGCGCAGTGCAGGGGCAGACCTGCGTACCGCTGTCGCAGGTGCTTCTCGGTCCATTGAGTCGACAAGGTGTCATATTCCACGCGGGATGCCGGGCGTTCTTCGCGAAGGTAATCCCAGTGCTCCTCCAGCGCAGCCCAGCTGCGGATCACAAAGATCACTGCAGCCAGGCCCATCAACAAAAGCGCCCACCGAGGCCAGCGCCGAGGCACCACCTGTCCCGGAGATGGAGCCGCATGGCCCATCGGATCGTGCAAGTTCATGTCGCCAGCCTACACCAGCCCAAAACTTGGCCCTGACTCGCGCCGGACTCGCCTGCATCACCGAAAATCCATTGATACTGAATTGATGGAGACCTCCCCTTGCCCCTGCCCGCACCCCAGCCCCGCACCGCCATGCACACCCGCCGCGTCGAGTACCGCGGCTTTCACCGAGAAGACGGCCTCTGGGACATCGAGGGCACGCTGCACGACAGCAAGCCCCACACCTTCGAGATCGAGGGCGAACGCCGCTGGCAGGCGGGCGAGCCGGTGCACCACATGCACATCCGTGTGACGGTGGACGAAACCATGGTGATACGTGACATCGCGGTGGCCATGGACGCGCACCCGCATGGCCCATGCCCGCAGGCCATGGTGCCCATGCAGCGCATGGTGGGCGAGGTGCTGGGCAAGGGCTGGCGCCACACCATCCAGCGCCACCTCGGCGGCATCCAGGGGTGTACACATCTGCGCGAACTGCTGTTCAATCTGGCCACCGCAGCATTCCAGACCCGCTCGGCCTCGTTCGCCCCGCCAGCCGATGGCAGCCCGCCGCCGCACCTGGGCCAGTGCCTGGCCTGGGACTTCAACGGGCCGGTGGTGGAGAAGGTGCACCCGGTGTTCTTCCGCTGGCAGCCGCCGACCGCCGCACCCAAGGCCTGAGGTGCTCTGAGGGCGCAGGCCTCAGCCTCGCGCCGTGCGCATGCTGGCCAGGGTGCTGCTGTCCACCCACAGGCGCAGGCCCAGCGAACCCGACCGACCACGGATCGGCATCTTTCGCAGCGCGATCTCCACGGCGTCGATTTGCGGGAAGCGGGCGCAGGCCCGGACCATGCGCGTCACCAGACGCTCTTGCGTTTCGTAAGGCCCATCGAGCGCGAGGCGCTCCATGTCGGCCACCAGGGGGTCGTAGTCAAAGACATGGTCCATGCCGTCGTGTTCAATCAGCACCAGCGAGGGGTCGATCCACAAGGTCAGATCGAGCCGGTGCTGGTCGGGCACCGAGTCACCCGGGGCATGGGTCCCGATCCGGGTGTCCAGAACCAGGTCGCGCAACTCCACGGTGCTTCGAATGGTCACAGCGAGGTCCTGGTTCAGTCCACCAGCGCCGCATAGGCCAGCGTACGGAACAGCGCGCGGTAGTGCTCGCGCTGGTTGGGGGCTTGCGCCAGAAAGATGCCGAAGAGTTGCTCTGCCGGGTCGACAAAGAAGCTGGTGCCGCCGATGCCGCTCCAGTGGTAGGTGCCCACCGAGCCCGGCATGGGCGCCACGCCGGCGGCGGTGCGCACCGCGAAGCCCAGGCCGAAGCCGTGGCCCGGCGGCAGCAGCGACAGGTCGTTGCTCGGTATCGACCCCAGGTGGTCGGCTGTCATGAAGTCCACCGTGCGCGGACCGAGCAGGCGAAGGCCACCGAGCGTGCCCTTGTTCAGCATGAACTGCAAGAAACGCGCGTAGTCGGCGGCAGTGGACATGAGACCTCCCCCGCCACTCTGCAGCGTCGGCGTTTCGCGCGGGTCGATCAGGCGCATGGGAATCCCGCCATCGGGGTCGTGTGCGAACGGCTCGGCGATGCGGGCATGGTCGGCTTCGGGTACCGTGAAGGCCGTGTCGTTCATGCCCAGTGGCGCCAGGATGGCCCGCTGCAGGTGCTCCCCCAGTGGTTGTCCCGTGACCACCTCCACCAGTCGGCCCAGCACGTCGGTGGCACGGCTGTAGGCCCACTCGCTGCCAGGCTCGAACATCAGTGGAAGGGCGGCGAGTGCGCGGCTGAACTCGGCGTTGCTGCGTTCGCGCGAACCCATGTTCTCCTCTCGGTACTGGCGTTGCACCGACGAGTCCCCCAGGAACTCATAGGTCAGGCCAGCGGTGTGGCGCAGCAGGTCCTGCACGGTGGCCGCGCGCACAACCGGCCGAAGCTCCACGCCGTTGGCGGTGTGCACCGCCAGCCGCTGTTGCGCAAATTCGGGCAGGTGCTGGTGCACCGCGTCGGCCAGTTTCAAGCGGCCCTGTTCGATCAACATCATCACCGCCACCGAGACGATGGGCTTGGTCATGGAGTAGATGCGGAACACCGCATCGCGTGCCATGGGCGCATCGCGCGCCGGGTTGAGCCGCCCGATGCCTTCCATGAGGGCGATGCGGCCGTGCCGGGCCAACACCACCACGGCACCGGGCAGGCGGCCACGCTCCACATCGGCTTGCAGAACGCCCACCAAGCGGCGCATGCGATCGGGGCACAGGCCCAGGTCGGCCGCATCGGCCAGTGGCAGAGGCGCACGCATGTTCAAACTCCGTAGCGTTGGCGGGCCAGCGCAGCTCCCTGAGCCAGCGCCTCGAGCTTCGCCATGGCGACTTCGCGGCTCATGGGCGCAAGACCGCAGTTGGTGCAGGCGATCAGGTGCTTTTTCGGCACGTACTTGAGCGCCAGACCGATGGTGTCGGCCACCTGCTCGGGGGTTTCGATCACGTCGCTGGCCACGTCGATGACACCCACCATCACGTCTTTGCCTTCGAGCAGCTGCATCAGCTCGGGTGGCACGTGCGAGTGGAAACATTCCAGGCTCACCTGGTCGATGCTGCTTTTTGCCAGCGCCGGAAACACCAGCTCGTACTGGCGCCACTCCTCGCCCAAGGTCTGCTTCCAGTCCACGTTGGCCTTGATGCCGTAGCCGTAGCAGATGTGCACAGCGGTTGTGCAGGTCAGGCCGCGCGCCGCCACTTCGAGCGCGGCCACACCCCAGTCGGCGGCGTCTTTCATGTAGACGTTGAAGGCCGGCTCGTCGAACTGGATGATGTCCACGCCATCGGCCTGCAGCGCCAGCGCTTCCTGGTTGAGCAGCTCGGCAAAGGCCATGGCCATCTTGACCTTGTCGCCGTAAAAGCGGTCGGCCACGGTGTCCACGATGGTCATGGGGCCGGGCAGGGTGAACTTGAGTTTTTTCTTCGTGTGCTTGCGTGCGAGCTGCGCTTCAAACGCGTGCACACGGCCCTTGAGGCGCAGCGGTGCCACCACCTGCGGCACCTGCGCGTCGTAGCGGTTGTTGCGGATGCCCATGGTCACTTTGTGTTCGAAGTCGATGCCTTCGACCTGCTCCACAAAACCGTGCACGAAGTGCTGGCGCGCCTGTTCGCCGTCACCGATCACGTCCAGGCCGGCGTCCTCCTGCGCCTTGATCCACAGCAGCGTGGCGTCGGCCTTGGCCTGCTGCAACTCGGGGCCCTGGGTCTTCCACTGCGGCCAGAGTTTTTCGGTTTCGGCCAGCCAGGCTGGTTTGGGCAGGCTGCCCGCGATCGCGGTGTCGAACATGGTGTCTCCGGTGTTTTTGTCAACGAGCGCTGAAATCTTAATCAGACGGTCCCGACTTTGCTGTCGCAAGGGCTTGGGGGCGTTCAGGCTTGCGGTGCGCCGGCCTGCAGTCCGGGCGCCGCGCGTGCAAACGCGTCGAGCTGTTCGCAGGCCGCCATGATGCGCTGCACGTTGGGAATGTCGGGCACCTCGATCTTGAAGAGGCGCGTCATCACCACGATGCTGGCCAGGCAGATATCGGCCAGCGTGGGCGTGTGACCGTGGCAGAAGGTGCCGGTCTCGGTCTCGCTGGCCAGGCGTTGTTCGAGCGCCTGCAGACCGGTGGAAAACCACTGGATCTGCCAGGCGCGCCAGGCGGCTTCGTCAAACCCACCGACTGTGGTGAGGTACTTTTTCACCCGTGGCGTGATGAGCGGATGCGTGTCGGCCGCGAGCAGGGCAGCGAGCGATCGCACGCGGGCGCGGCCGTGCGGATCGGCCGGCAGCAAAGCGGGGGTGGGGTGGGTCTCCTCGATGAATTCGAGGATGGCCAGCGACTGTGTGATGGGGGTGTGCGGCTGGTCGGGGGCGTTGTCGATCAACGCAGGAATCGCACCCATGGGGTTGATCTTGAGGAAAGCCTCGCCACGCTGTTCACCGGCCTCCAGGTTGACGTTGATCTCGTTGGGCTGCACGCCCTTGAGGTTGAACGCAACGCGCACGCGGTAAGTGGCCGATGTGCGCCAGAAGGCGTAGAGGTCGAAGCGTGCGGTGTCTGTCATGGTGTGTCCTGCGGGTGGTGAAAAGGGCTCGTTGCACTGTAGCCGCAGTGCAGCATGAAAGTCGCTTCACAGTCCAGTGGGCGACCGTTACCATGCTCACGATCGCGTCAGAATCCGCGTCCGGGTGTGGCCTTGCGCCCGTGTGTTCCAGCCAAGTGCCCTCACCAAAAAACCTCAGGAGACAAGACATGAAAGCCTTTCACCGCGTGACCTCGGTGGCTCTTGCCATGGGCCTGGCGCTGGGCGCCAGCACCGCCCTGGCGCAGACCACCGCGCCCGCCGTACCCCCGGCACCCGCCTGGAAACAGGGCATGCCCGAGAGCATGGCCACTTCCACGCTGGCACCGCTGGCCGGCAAGAACACCGCCACCGCAGCGGCCGACATCCCGATCGACAAGATCAAGCTGCCCCCGGGCTTCAAGGCCGAGATCTGGGCCACCGGTCTGCCGGGCGGACGCGCCATGGCCATGGGTGACGAGGGCAAGATCTACGTGGGCACGCGTGGTCTGGGCCGCGTCTACGAGGTGAGCAACAACGGCACCGAACGCACCGTGCGCACCGTGGTGGACAAACTGGTGCAGCCCGCCGGCGTGGCCTTCAAGGACGGCTCCCTGTATGTGATGGCCATCAACAAGGTGCTGCGGTTTGACGGCATCGAGAAGAACCCCGCCGTGGTGCCGGTGGACATGACCGAAGCTTTCAAGCTGCCGCCCGAACAGCACCACAACTGGAAGTACATTGCCTTCGGCCCTGACGGCAAGCTCTATGTGCCCTTCGGTGCGCCGTGCAACATCTGCGCGCTGCCCACGCCCGAGTACGCGCAGATCCGCCGCTACAACCCAGACGGCTCGGGCATGGAGGTGGTGGCCACCGGCGTGCGAAACACCGTGGGCTTTGACTGGCACCCCGCCACCAAGGAACTCTGGTTCAGCAACCACGGCCGCGACTGGATGGGCGATGACACGCCCCACGACACCGTCAACCGCATGCACAAGGTGGGGCTGAATTTCGGCTTCCCGTCGTGCCACCAGGGCAACCTGGCCGACCCCGACATCAAGAAAGACAACGCCTGCGCCGGCGTCGAACAACCTGTGGCGCTGATGGGCCCGCACGCTGCCAGCATGGGCGTGACCTTCTACACCGGCAACATGTTCCCGCCGGAGTACAAGGGCGTGCTGTTCAACGCGCGCAAGGGTTCGTGGAACCGGACGAAGAAGACGGGCTACGACATCGTGATGGTCAAGGCCGGCGCCGATGGCAAGAACAGCCAGGTCGTGCCCTTCATGACCGGATTCATGAACGAAGCCGACCAGTCGTTCTGGGGCCGCCCGGCCTACATGCTGCAGATGAAGGACGGCTCGATGCTGGTCTCCGACGAGCAGCTGGGTGCGATCTACCGCGTCACGTACGCGAAGTAAGCCATGCCGAAGATGTTGCTTGCGCGGGGGGTGTGTGCACTCCTCGGGGCGTTTCTGTGGGTCGGCTCCCCGGTGTGGGCGCAAGACATCTCGGCGCGGCTGATGGCCTGCGCGGCCTGCCACGGGGCGGACGGCAACTCGCAGTTGCCCAACATCCCGTCGCTGGCCGGGCAGCCCAAGGTGTTCCTGGAGAACCAGCTCGTGATCATTCGCGAGGGTCTTCGCGAGATACCGGCCATGAAAGGTTTGCTCGATGGCGTGAGCGACGCGGAGATCACCGCCATGGCGGGGCACTTTGCCAAGCTGCCGGCGCGCAACGCACCGCCACCGGGTGACGCGGCGCTGATGGCGCAGGGCAGGGCCATGGCCGAGGGCATGCGCTGCGGCATCTGCCACCTGCCCGACTACCGCGGGCGCGAGCAGATGCCGCGGCTGTCCGGCCAGCGCGAAGACTATCTGCTGTATTCGATGCTGCAGTTCAAGAACAACCAGGCCACCGGGCGCGACACCATCATGGCCGCCTCGCTGTATGGTGTTTCTGATGCCGATCTCAAGGCGCTGGCGCACTTCCTGGCGCGTGTGGCGCCGTAGCTGCGTGGCGGCGGCGTGGGGTCGCTCTGCGCAGTTCTAGGTGGTGGCGCTCTCGCGATCGCTCAAGGTCACCAGCAACTGGATCACTTCAGCGCATTCCTCTTCGATGCGGCCGATGCGGCGCGACACCTCGGGCGTGAGGCCCTTCTGATCGGTGTGGCGGATGGACTCGGTCTGCTCCAGGATGGCCGACATGCGCTCGAACAATTCCGAGGTGATGCTGTCGCTGCTGGACACGTCCTTGGCTGGTGATGCATCCAACAGGTCCACCGGCGCTGCCGGCGGGGCCACTTTGGCGATGGGAGTGCTGGCGAAGTCGGCAAAGATCTGTGTCTCCGCGAAGCCGTTCTCGACTTCCACGGGCGTCAGCCCCGCGTATTGCGAGACTTTCGGCGGTGCGGTGTGGGCGGTTTTGCTGGTGAAGTCCCCTTGCGAGGACAGGCTCAACTCGATGGTTTCCACGTCGTCGTTGAGCAGCTGGTCCACCCGAGCGCGGATGGCTTCGCGGTTGATGGGCTTGACGAAGAAGTCCACCGCGCCGAACTCCATGGCGCGACGGCGGTGGCTGTCCTCGGAGTGGGAGGTCACCATGATGACCTGCGTGTCGCGGGCCCTGGGGTTTTGCTGCATGCGTTGCATCACCTCGTAGCCGCTGAGATCGGGCATGTCCACATCGATCAGCATCAGGTCGGGCTGGTGCGCGTCGAGCTTCTTGAGCGCGTCTTCGCCGCGCACCGAGAAGTAGAGCTGGGCGCATTCCATCAGCGTGCGTGCGAGCACATGCACCATGGTCGGATCGTCGTCGACGATCAGCACCCGGCGGCGTTCGGTGGTTGGGTCGTGTGATGTGGGTGCCATGGCAGCTCCAGTCATTGAGTCGCCCATGTTCCTCGTTTGGGCGCGCCTTCAAGCCCGGAAAAGCGGCACCAGTCGGGCCCAAATCCCGGCATTGACTTGCGATCGTCGCAACTGGGTGGTGCCGGTGCCGCTTATCGAGGGCTTGCGCCTGGCCGCTGGCAAGACACTCATAAGCCTCGCCCAACCCACGTCTCCTGCCCATGAAACCAGCATTGCCTCGCAGCGACACGACGCTCACCAGTTTCAGCCTGACGGTGGCGATCCTGCTGCTGGGTCTCGTGGCCAGCGCGCTGGGCGCCTGGTCGCTGGCGCGCAGTGCACAGGCCGGGGCACAGACCGAGTTCTGGCGCAAGAGCGAGCTGATCACCACGGAGGTGACCCAGCGACTGCAGGCACCGTCGTACGAGCTTCGTGGCGCCCGCGGGGCCTACGCGGCCAGTCAGCGAATTGACCGCAGCGAGTTCAAGGCATTCGTGAACTCCATGGACCTGCGGCGCGAGTTCACCGGCAACCGGGGCTTTGGCTGGGTCGACCGGGTCCAGCGCACCGAGCTGGCGCAATACCTGCGCCAGGTGCGCGCCAGCGACGCGCCGGGCTTGACCGTTCAAGCGTTCAGCGAAAAAAACAACGACCTCCTGTACGTCGTGCGTTACGTCGAACCCCAATCGCTCAACCCCGACGCAGCGGGCATCGATCTGGGCAGCGATCCGAGATCGCGCGCCGCGATCGAGCGCGCGATCGCCACCGGCGAGATCACCCTGAGCCAGCCGGTGCCGCTCACGCGCGAAGGCGAGCGTTCGCCTGGATTGCTGATGTTCCAGCCGGTGTACGCCACGGGTGCTGTACCGCTCGACCCGGCTCAGCGCCAGGCGCAGTTGCTGGGGGTGCTGTATGCCCCGCTGGTGGCCAAAGACGTCGTCAGCGGCATCACCGGCATCACCGACGATCTGGTGACCTTCCAGATGTACGCCGGGCAGGGAGAACCCGCGCCCGAGAACTGGATCGCAGGCTTTCATTCGGTTGAAGGCGGTGAAGGCATCGTTCGGACCAAAGAACCCAGGCTGGTCCCGCCCTCGGTTTTCACGCAGGCCCTGCGGTTCGAGGTGTATGGCCAGGCCTTCACCTTGCACACCAGCAGCACACCCGCATTCGATCGGTCGGTGGTGCGGCTGCCGGCTTATGTGGTGCTGGGTGTGGGGCTCCTGCTCACGCTGGCGCTGGCCTGGATGGCCTCGCAGGCGGCGCGGGCGCAGCGCCGTGCTGAAGCGCTGGCGCGTTCCATGACGATCGACCTGGAGCGGCTGGCGGTGGTGGCTCGCCGCACCTCCAATGCGGTCGTCATTACCGATGCCCAGCGTTGCATCACCTGGGTCAATGATGGCTTTGAGCGCATCACCGGTTACCGCATGGCCGAGGTCCTGGGCAAGCGTCCAGGCGCATTCCTGCAGTTCGAGGGCACCGATGCACGCGAGTTGTCGCGCCTGCGCGCGGCACTTGAAGCGGGCGAACCTTACTTGGGGGAACTGCTCAACCGAGGCAAGAACGGCCGCGTGTACTGGATCGAGCTGGAAATCCAGCAGCTCAAATCCGAGTCGGGTGAATTCCTGGGTTTCATGGCGATCGAGAACGACATCACCGAACGCCGCCACAGCGCCGAAGCGCTGCAGGCCAGTCAGGCTTTCCTGGACCGCACCGGACGCATAGGCGGCATCGGCGGCTGGGCCATGAACATGACAACCATGGAGATTCGCTGGACCGACCAGACCTGCCGCATCCACCAGCGGGAGCCAGGACACCGGCCTTCGATGGAGGAGGCCATGTCGTACTTTGCGGCCGATGCCCGCCGCCTCGTGGAGCAGGCTTTCAAGCATTGCTGGAGAACCGGCGAGGCGTTCGATCTGGAGTTGCCGATAGTCACGGCCCAGGGCCGTGCCACCTGGGTGCGTGTCGCGGGTGAGCGGGACATGCGCGACGGCGTTGCGCACGGCCTGGTGGGTGCCGTGCAGGACATCACGTCCCGCAAGCAGCTTGCAGACGCCATGGAGCGCACCAACGAACTGCTCACCAACGTGATCGAGAGCCTGCCTTGCGCACTCAGCGTGATCGATGCCGACGGCATGCTGCGGCTGGCCAACACCGAATTCAGCCGCCTTTTCGGCTTGCCAGCCCATCTGTGCCAGCCCGGCGTGACCCGATTCGAGGACATGGTGCGGTTCAACGCGCAGCGTGGCGATTTCGGACCCGGCGACCCTGAGCAGCAGGTGCGCGATCTCATCCATGCGGCTGTGACCGCCGGGCGCAAACAGCAGTTTGAGCGCACCTTGCCGGGCGGCGAGGTGATCGAGCTGCGCCGTGGCCAGATGGACAAGGGTGGCTTCGTGACCACCTATGTGGACATCTCTGCGCGCCTGCAGGCCGAGGCGCAGGCCCGACGTGCCCACGAAATGATGTCCAGCGCGCTGGACGTCACCGGTGCCGGGCTGGTCATCTTCGATCCGTCCGATCGGCTGGTGTTCTGCAACGACCGTTACCGCGAGCTTTACAGCGAGATCGCCGATCTTCTCCAGCCGGGTGCGCTGTTTGAGGAGATCGTGCGGGCCAATCTGGCACTGCAGGAGCCGCCCGCCGCGCAGGGGCGCCGCGAGGAGTGGGTGGCCGAGCGTGTGCGCGATCACCGCCTGGGCGGCGAGTGGGAGCGCCGCATTCCCGGCGGGCGCACGCTGCGCGTGGTGGAGCGGGCGCTGCCCGACGGGCACGTGGTGAGCTTTCGCATCGACATCTCCGATGTTGTGCGCGCCACCGAGGCGGCCGAGGCAGCGTCGCGCTCCAAGAGCCAGTTTCTGGCGAACATGAGCCACGAGATCCGCACCCCGATGAACGCCATCCTGGGCATGCTCTCGCTGCTCCAGCGCACGCCGCTCACGCCGCGCCAGCTCGACTACGCCGACAAGACCGAGAGCGCAGCCCGCTCCCTGCTCGGCCTGCTGAACGACATCCTCGATTTCTCCAAGGTGGAAGCCGGCAAGCTGGTGCTCGACCCCCATCCCTTCGGCGTTGACCAGCTCATGCGCGAGCTCGCTGTGGTGCTCTCGGCCAGTGTGGGCGACAAAGAGATCGAGGTGCTGTTCGACATCGATCCCGAGTTGCCGACTGTGTTGTTCGGCGATGCGCTGCGCCTGCGCCAGATCCTGGTGAACCTGGCGGGCAACGCGGTCAAATTCACCCACTTTGGCGAGGTGGTGGTCTCGCTGCGTGGACGGCGCAGCGGTGGCGGCCAACTGGTGCTGGACGTGGTCGTGCGCGACACCGGTATCGGCATCGCACCCGAAAACCAGGCGCGCATCTTCGAGGGCTTTACCCAGGCCGAGGCCACCACCACACGCCGTTTCGGCGGCACCGGCCTGGGGTTGGTGATCTGCCAGCGTCTGGTGGGCCTCATGGGCGGCGAACTGCAATTGCAGAGCCAGCTCGGACGGGGAACCACTTTCAAGTTCTCCGTTGTGCTGGGAGTGCCTCGGCACACGGTGGCCGATGGGCTGCCGGCGTCGGGCGGGCCTGCGCTGGACGTGTTGATCGTCGACGACAACGACATCGCGCGCGACACGCTGGCCAGCATGGCCCGGGCCAACGGCTGGACCGTGCAGGCGGTGGACAGCGGTGAGGCTGCGATTGAATGCCTGACCCGCGCACACGAAAACGGGCGTCGCTTTGACGCGGTGTTCATGGACTGGCACATGCCCGGCCTGGACGGCTGGGAATCAGCGCGCCGCCTCAAGGCCGCACCGCTGCGCGACGCCATGGACCTGCTGATCATGGTGACCGCCCACGGCCGCGAGTTGATGGAAAGCAGGGACCTCAGCGAGAAGAACCTGCTCGACGGCTACCTCATCAAGCCGGTGACCGGCTCCATGCTGGTGGATGCCTTGCAGACCGCTCGCGCAGAGCGCGATGGCGCGCCCGCGCCGCGCGTTCCCGAGCCCCAGGGCGGTGCCTTGCGGGACCTGCGCATCCTGCTGGTCGAGGACAACGAAACCAACCAGCAGGTGGCCTGCGAGTTGCTCGCGGACGAAGGTGCGCGCGTGAGCGTGGCCTGCAACGGTCGCATCGCGGTGGACTTGCTGGCGGCCGACAGCACCGCCTTTGATGTGGTGCTCATGGACGTGCAGATGCCGGTGATGGACGGTTACACCGCCACCCGCTGCATCCGCGGAGAGCTCGGTTTGAGCGCGCTGCCGGTGATTGCCATGACCGCCAACGCCATGGCCGGTGACCGCGAACTCTGTCTGCAGGCCGGCATGAACGACCATGTGGGCAAACCGTTTGACCTCGCTCAACTGGTCCAGACCATCCGGCAGCAGATACCGCAGGGCACTGCTCCACGCGCGGTCCGTGCCGCCGACCCTGTCGACAGCGCCTCACCCGCTGCCACCAGCGATGTGTCGGCCGCCGCACTGGCGCTGGCCAGCCAGCAGGGGGTGGAACTTGCCGCCGCGCTGGGTCGACTGGGCGGCAGCGCCAAAGCCTACGCCCGTTTTCTGGAGCGCTTCATCGACGATCATCCGCGGCAGATGAAAGAGCTGCGGGACAGTCTGGTCGTGCAGGACTTCAAGGCAGGGGCACGGGTGGCCCACACGCTCAAAGGCCTGGCTGGCACCTTGGGCATCACGCCGTTGGTGGAACGCAGCTTCAAGGCCGAGAAGGTGCTCGCAGCCGCTCGCACGACAGCCCATGGTGACGAGGCCCTGCGCTGGTTGAACGATTTCAGCCTCGACGGTCTGGTGGCTCTGCTCGTGGTGTTGCGTGCGCCGGCGGCGCAGCTGCCTGCCGCGCTGGCGCCGGTGACGCCGGTGACGCCGGTCGCGCGGAGTTTGCGCGATCTGCACATCCTCGTGGTGGACGACAGCGACATCCAGCTCGCCGTGACGCGCCACCAGTTGGAGCGGCTGGGCGCTGAGGCCACCTGCGCCACCTCGGGCTCCCAGGCGCTGGACCACCTGAGCCGCTGGCCGACGCGCTTCGACGCGGTGCTGATGGACGTGCAGATGCCCGGCATGGACGGTCTGGAGACGACCCGTCGCATCCGGGCCGAGCTGGAGCTTGGCCAGCTGCCCGTGATCGCCTTGAGCGCCGGGACGCTGGACACCGATCGTTCCACCGCGCTGGCCGCCGGCATGAACGACTATCTGAACAAGCAGCTTGATCCTCAGCGCCTGCAGCGGGTGCTGCGTGAACATGTCGAGCGTGCGCGTGGCATGCCCGCCATCGTGTTGCCCGACGACCTGGCCTCGGTTGGATCTGCATCGCCGGCCCAGGCTCCTGAAGACCGCGACTGGGGGGCCGTGCGTTGCATCGATCACCAGGCCGCGCTGGAGCGCATGGGCGGTGACCAGGCCCTGTTTCTAAGCGCGCTGCGCCGCCTGTTCGAGGAGTTCGCGAGCCTGCGCGATGAAGCCGAACCTGCCCATCTGGGTCCAGCAGAGCGCGAGGCGTTGGCTTCGCGCATGCACAAGCTCAAGGGCATTGCCGGTCTGGTGGAGGCACGGCGCCTCTACACCGTTGCCCATGGTCTCGAAGACCTTCTGCGACAGCAGGTGCCCCGGAGCTCGGTGCTGTTGCTGTGGCCGCCGTTGCGCGCCGCCCTCGCCGAGCTGCAGGACAGCACCTCTCACCTGAGCCTGGCGCCGGCGCAGCCAACGCCGATGGGAGATGCCCCAGCCATCTCCGACGCTGCACTGGCGGCGTTTCGTCAGATGCTGCTGGGCCAGGACCTCGATGCGCTGGCGTTCTTTGCACAGCACCGGGCCGGTCTGGCGCAGCGGCTGGGTGCGCAGGTGGTGCAGCGCATGGCCGGTCTGCTCGATGAACTTGCGTTTGAACAAGCCGCCGACCTCGCGGTGCAAGCCAGCTCGGTTTGACAAGCCGGCGCAAGCGGCGCTGAGCAAAAAGCCTGTGTGACGCACGCCAGCGACCCGTGCGAACGATTCCGTACCCCGCCTGCTTGCCGAACCCTTCAACACCGCAACAGTGATCTGGCTCGCAACCTCAGAGCTGGGCAGAGCAGCGCGTGAACGGGTCGGTCAGCCTGCTGCGGATCTTGCCTAGCGGAACACGCTGACCGCTTCGACCAGGCGTTTCGTCTGCTGCTGCAAGCTGGCCGAGGCTGCTGCACCCTGCTCGACCAGGGCCGAATTCTGCTGTGTCACCTGATCAAGATGGCCCACCGCCTGGCTCACCTGCTGGATGCCTCCGCTCTGCTCGATGGTGGCTGCGCTGATCTCGCCGATGAGTTCGGTCACGCGACCGACCTGGCGCACGATGTCGTCCATGGTCTTGCCAGCGTCGTCCACCAGACGCGAACCGGCTTCCACCTTGTCCACGCTGTCGCCGATCAGGCCTTTGATTTCCTTGGCCGCGGCGGCACTGCGCTGCGCCAGATTGCGAACCTCGCCGGCCACCACCGCAAACCCGCGGCCCTGCTCGCCGGCGCGTGCAGCCTCCACCGCAGCGTTGAGTGCGAGGATGTTGGTCTGGAACGCGATACCGTCGATGACACCGATGATGTCGGCAATCTTGCGCGAGCTCGCGGTGATGTCGCTCATGGTGTTGACCACCTGCGAAACCGCCTGACCGCCGCGGGTGGCCGCTTCGCTGGCCGTGCCCGAGAGCTGGTTGGCCTGGCGCGAGGTGTCGGCGTTCTGCCGCACAGTGGCTGTCATCTGTTCCATGGAGGCTGCGGTTTCCTGCAGGCTGGAAGCGGCCTGCTCGGTGCGCTGGCTCAGGTCGTTGTTGCCCTGGGCGATCTCGCTCACGGCCGTCTGCACCGTCAAAACCTGCGCACTCACATCGTCGATCAGCCAGCGGAACATCAGGCCGAGTTGGCTGATGCTGCGCAGCGCCATGCCGATCTCGTCGACGCGGTCCATGTGAGTCGCCTTCTGGCTCTCGCCGCTGGCCACACGCAGAGCCTGGGTGCGCAGCTCTTCCAGCGGGCCAGCGATCTGGCTCTCCAGGAACCACGTGGCCAGACCCACCGCAGCGGCGGACAGCCCGACGAATTCGGCCCATTGCACACCGCTCAGACCCAGAGTCCACGCGCTGCCCACCATCGCGCCCAGCAGTCCGATGAGCGCCAGCCGGATGCGGGTGCGCACCCGCATCGTCTTGAACATCGAGGTGAAGCCCAGCAGGCCTTGGCGCAGCAGCAGACCCTTGTGCAGCCTGAGGTGGCTTGCACGGCCTTCGCGCATGTCGGCGTACAGACGCTCGGCGCTGGCGATCTCCTCCTTGCTGGCCTTGGTGCGCACCGACATATAGCCCTGGTGCTGCCCATTCCGGATCACCGGTGTGGCATTCGCACGCACCCAGTAGTGGTCGCCGTTTTTGCGGCGGTTTTTCACCAGCGCGGTCCAGGGCTCACCGCCCTTGAGCGTCGCCCACATGTCGGCAAAAGCCTCCTTGGGCATGTCGGGGTGGCGCACCAGATTGTGTGGCTGGTGCTGGATTTCTTCGAGCGTGAAACCGCTGACGTCCACAAAGGCTGCGTTGGCGTAGGTGATGTGGCTCTGTGTGTCGGTGGTCGACATCAGCGTTGCGTTGTCGGGGAATTCGTATTCGCGCTGGGTGATGGGGGTGTTGAGTCGCACGGTGGCTCCAGATCGTTGGGGTTGTGATTCCCTATCGACCCTCTCTGCGCCGTCTTGTGTGGGGAAAGCTGGACACCTGCAAGGCCAGCGGTCAGCGCATGGGCCAGAGCGTGGATGCCGACAGGTTTTGCTGTGGCGTGCCCGCGGGACGCTCAGGGCCAGGCCTGCGGTTGCTCAGGCCACACAGGCGCAGGGTCTCTGGGTCTTTGGAGCCGTTGAAAAAGGCCTGCAGCGCCAAGAGGAACACCAGCTCCTGCGGTGCGGCTTCGCTGAACAGCGTCATGCTGGAGAAGAACTTCAGGTCGTCGGGCACGCCCAGGATCTGGCTGGCCGACTGTTGGGTGTGCCGCAACACGGCGGTGGTGCACTCGTGCAGCCGACGCCCGAGCACCGGGTGTTTTTGGTAGGCACGGGCCTCGTCCAGGCATTCAATGCCGTAGAACTGCGCCTTCTGGCTGCAGCCCAGGCCACGGTGCTGGGGAAAGACAAACCAGATCCAATGGCTCTGCTTGCGCCCGGCCTTGAGTTCTTCGAGGGCCTGCTCGTACACCGGATCCTGGGCATCGAGGAAGCGTTGGAGGTTCATGTGTCGGCCCTGCGCTGATGCGAAGTGCCAAAACTATCACGCTGCGGCGACACAGCGCACCACAGGTGTGGGAAGAATCGACCCGGGAATGGAGCTCAGTCGGCCATCAGCGCCGGGATCGACAGGGAGCTTGTCACATCCGGTTGGCTGGGGGGCAGCCACCGCAAGCCGGATTCAGCGGCCCAGCGTTGCAGCTCGCCACCGGTCTGGCTGCGCGCGATGACTCGGCTGGTGGCGTCGAGCAACGCGCCCTGGCTTTGCAGAGCCACAAAGCCGAGGTTGATACCCAGGGAGCGCTGGTAGTCCGCCAGCAGCACCTGGCTGGCCGGCTGTAGTACGCGGCGTGCGTCCACGGCGGTGGTGGTCATGAGCATGGCGTCCACACGACCGCTGTCGAGCGCCGCCCATGCGTCTTCGCGCTGTCCCATCGAAACCATGCTGGTGTGCAGATAGCCGCCCCGGTACATGGAGATCAAGGTGCCTTCAAGCGTGCCGGCCACCGCGCCCACTTTGCGTCCGCGCAGATCGGCCAGCGTGCGCACCGGCGCTTGCCCCGCTCGCTGCACGATGGACAGCGCCGTGCCCTGGTAGGGGCGGCTGGCCACCAGCGTACCCAACGGCACGAAGGGGCGATCGCGCTGGCGCTTGGCGCCGGGGTAATCGGGTGTCTTGAAGCGCTCGCGCGTGGGAGCGCCAAGGTCGCTGGCCAGCAGCGGAAAACCGCTCACCAGATCGCAGACGCCGGCCGAGAGCAGGGCGTTGACCTCGTGGGTCAGCATCGTTTCTTTTTCCACCTCGGATTCGAAAGGCACCACGCGCAGCTCACGCCCCAGCTCGGTGGCAATCGCCCGCGCCAGCAACACGTCAAAGCCGGCCACCTGGCCCTTGGTGCGGTACGACAGCGGCGCGTTGTCTTCGCTCATGCACACAGTCAGTGGCTCCGCCGCCTGGGTGGTGAAGGCGGCGAGGCCCAGCAGCAGGGCGGTCAGGATCGATTTCATCTCAGGGTTCCTTTCCGCCGCGCGAGCCCACATAAGCCCACAGCACCTGCACGGCCTGCAAGTCGAGCGCGTCCTTGAACGAGGGCATGTTGCCCTTGCCGTTGACCACCGATTGCACGAAGCGGTCGGGTTGGTCTTGCGGGAAGCGGCGCAGGTCGTAGACGGTGGTGCCAGCGTTGACCATGTTTCGGCCGTGGCACTGCGCACAGGTGCGGTGGTACTGCTCGCGGCCTTTTTCGATGGCGGCGAGATCGAAGGTCGGGGGTGGCGTTGTCTGTGCGTGTGCGGCCCCGAGCAGGGCCGCGCCGCACAACCACATCAGCGGTTTGAGCATCGTCAGTTGAGTGAGAAGGTCCAGAGCGATCCTCCAGCGGGGGTTTGCGCCATGCGCTCGTCTCCGAGCAGGGCCCACACGCCGCCTGCGCCGGAGACCACGCTCACGTACTGCTTGCCTTTGTGCTCCCAGGTCACGGGCAGACCGATGATGCCGGAGCCGGTCTGGAACTCCCACAGCTTCTTGCCGTTGCGCGCATCCACCGCCATGAACTCACCCGTGGCAGCACCCGTGAACACCAGGTTGCCGGCGGTGGACAGCGTGCCGGCCATGCTCGGCTGGCCCGGCCAGGCCATCTGCCACTTGCTCTTGCCGGTCATGGGGTCGATGGCGCTGAGAAA
>JANPKR010000433.1:0-1541 GCA_031426175.1 Hydrogenophaga sp.
GACCTGACCACGCCGATCCACCTGAAGAAGGGCGATTCCGACAGCCTGCTGGCCTGGCTGCAGACCATGCAGGAGGGTTTGTCCAAGGCGGTGACCGATGTGCGCCGCAGCTCCGACTACGTGTCGCACGCCAGCAGCGAGATCGCCGCTGGCAACCAGGACCTGTCGTCCCGCACCGAGCAGCAGGCCAGCGAACTGGAAGAAACTGCCGCCACCATGGAACAGCTGGGCACGACCGTGCGCCACAACGCCGACAACGCACGCCAGGCCAGCCAGCTGGCCCAGAGCGCGTCCAGCGTGGCAATTCAAGGGGGTGAAGTGGTGGGCCGGGTGGTGCAGACCATGAAGGGCATCAACGAGAGCAGCCGCAAGATCAGCGACATCATCGGCGTCATCGACGGCATCGCCTTCCAGACCAATATCCTGGCGCTCAACGCCGCGGTGGAAGCTGCGCGGGCTGGTGAACAAGGCCGGGGCTTTGCGGTGGTGGCGGGCGAGGTGCGCAACCTGGCACAGCGCAGCGCTGAAGCCGCCAAGGAAATCAAGGGCCTGATCGGTGCCAGCGTGGACCGTGTCGAACAAGGCTCGGCGCTGGTCGATCAGGCGGGCACCACCATGCAGGAGGTGGTCGCGTCGATCCGCCGGGTGAGCGATATCGTGGGCGAGATCAGTGCCGCAAGTTCCGAGCAGAGCTCGGGCGTGGCGCAGGTCGGTCAAGCCATCACCCGCATGGACCAGGGCACGCAGCAGAACGCGGCCTTGGTGGAGCAGAGCGCCGCAGCGGCCGACAGCCTCAAGCAGCAAGCGCTGCAGCTGGTGGAATCGGTGGCGGTGTTCAAGACGGGTGTTGCGCGGGCCTGAGTCGGGTCGCTTCTTCGTTGTGCCGGCCGCCGCCGACCTCGTTGGTGTGCGGACGCTTGGTACACCACTGTGCACCCAGCTCGCGGGCGTGGTGTGTGCTGTGCAGCGAAATAAAGGAGGAGGGGCCAAAGGCCCCGGGGGACATTCGCGGAGCAGCGCACACCGCGGCCGCGAGGCGAAGAAGCGCAGGCTTGCAAACAGCCGAACCCTGGCCTGATTCAAGCAACCGCTTGCGCCAGCTGCAGCGCCAGGCGGTTGTGCTTTTCCAGCAGCGGGCCGAGGTCCACCGTGGTCAGCTGGCCTTGCCGCACCACCACCCGCCCGTTCACCACTGTGTAGGCAGCCTGTGCACTGGCGCACAGCAGCAGGCCGGCCAGCGGGTCGTGCACCGCGCCGCCGGCAAAGCCCAGCGTGCGCAGGTCGAACAAGGCGAGATCGGCGCACAGGCCGGGCGCGAGGTGGCCCACATCGCTGCGCCCCAGCACCTGGGCGCCGCCGCGTGTGGCGATAAAGAGTGCGTCGCGCGCCGTCATCTCGGCCGGGCCGAGATCACAGCCGAAGAAGGTCTTGCCACCGCGCAGCTCAGGCGGCTGCATCGCGCGGCCCACGCGGGCCAGCAGCAGCGCCTGGCGCGCTTCGCCCACCATGTGCGCGCCGTCGTTGCTGGCGCTGCCGTCCAC
>JANPKR010000434.1:0-2687 GCA_031426175.1 Hydrogenophaga sp.
CAAGGCGCACGGCGTGGCGCGCGCGCTGCGCGCCGGCACGGTGCACGTGAACCAGTACGACGAAGACGACATCACCGTGCCCTTTGGTGGCTTCAAGCAGAGCGGTGTGGGGCGCGACAAGTCGCTGCACGCGTTCGACAAATACACCGAGACGAAGACGACCTGGATTCGTATTGACAGCCCCGTTTGACGCGAGCCCTCACCCCAACCCTCTCCCAGCAGGAGAGGGAGTCACTGCCCCTCAGCCAAGGAGACAACCATGAACGCCATGAACGAACTCAAGACCGACAACACCAACGCCGCTTGGCATCAGCGCCGGCTCGACGCCACACCGCGCGGTGTGGGCGTGATGGGCGACTTCTTCATCGACAAGGCGAAGAACGCCGAGTTCTGGGACATCGAGGGGCGCCGCTTCATTGACTTCGCGGGCGGCATCGCGGTGCTGAACACCGGGCACGTGCATCCCAAGGTGCAGGCCGCC
Source organism: Hydrogenophaga sp. (assembly GCA_031426175.1). GTDB lineage: Bacteria > Pseudomonadota > Gammaproteobacteria > Burkholderiales > Burkholderiaceae_C > Hydrogenophaga. Next base: position 482 of record JANPKR010000434.1, read on the forward strand.
ATTGCCGCGCAGCTGCAGCGCTTCACGCACAGCTGCTACCAGGTGGTTCCGTACACCGAGTACGTGGCGCTGGCCGAGCGCATCAACGCCATCGTGCCGATCGACGGCCCGGTGAAGACCGCGTTTTTCTCCACCGGCGCCGAGGCCATCGAGAACGCGATGAAGATCGCGCGCTACAGCACCGGGCGCACCGGCGTCATTGCGTTTGGCGGTGCGTTTCACGGCCGCAGCATGTTCTCGGTGGCGCTCACCGGCAAGGTGCAGCCTTACAAGGCCGGCTTCGGTCCGTTCCCGCCCGAGATCTACCACGTGCCTTTTCCGTGCCACTGCGCGTCGCTGGACGACACCCAGCACGCGATGGAGCAGCTCTTCAAGTGCGACATCGAGCCCAGCCGCGTGGCGGCCATCGTGTTCGAGCCGGTGCAGGGCGAGGGCGGCTTCAACCCCATCCAGCCAGCAGCCGTGAAGTGGTTGCGCGAGCTGTGCGACCAGCACGGCATCCTGCTGGTGGCTGACGAGGTGCAGACCGGCTTCGCACGCACCGGCAAGATGTTTGCCATGGAGCACTACGGCGTGAGCCCCGACCTCATGACCATGGCGAAGAGCATGGCCGGGGGCACCACGCTCTCCGCGGTGGCGGGCAAGGCCGCCATCATGGACGGCCCTGCTCCGGGTGGGCTGGGGGGCACGTATGCAGGCAACCCGTTGGCCATCGCCGCGTCGCACGCGGTGCTGGACGTGATGGCCGAGGAGCGCCTGCCCGAGCGCGCGCAGAAACTGGGCGACCAGTTGATTGGCCACCTGATCGCGCAGCGTGCCGTGTATCCCAAGCGAATGGGCGATGTGCGCGGGCTGGGCGCCATGGTGGCCTGCGAGTTCATTGATGCGAAAGGCGCACCCGACGCCGACACCACGAAGAAGGTGCAGACAGCGGCGCTCAAGCGCGGCCTGCTGCTGCTGACCTGCGGCGTTTACGGCAACGTGATCCGTTTCCTCTTCCCGCTCACCATTGAAGACAGCGTGTTCGCTGAAGGCCTGGCCAAGTTTGATGCTGCGCTGGCCGAGGTGCTGGCTTGACCTTGAGCGCCGCGCCGGGCCGCTCCCAAGCAAGCTCGCACCGCAGTGCGGAGCACGGAGGTGTTGCTGGTTCGCTGGAAGAGCGCATCCAGGCTCTGCGGGCGCAGGGCATCCACTCGGTGCTGACCACCTTCACCGACCTGCCCGGCGGTTCCAAGGGCAAGCTGGTGCCGCTCGATGGCTTGCCCGGTGCCGTGAGCCATGGGGCAGGGTTCTCCGGACCCAGCATCAGTGGCACGGGCCTGCCGCGCATGGGCGCGCGCAGCGAGTACATGGGCCGCGTGGTGCCCGAGAGCCTGCGCCCGCTGCCCTTCATGCCCGGCGTGGCGCACGCGGTTTGCGACGGTTTTGCCGGCGGTGAACCGCTGGACACCTGCTCACGCCAGGTGCTCAAGCGCCAGGTGGAACGCCTGAAGGCGCGTGGCTGGACGCTGTGGGTCGGCATCGAACCCGAGTTCTTCCTGCTCAACCGCAACAACCAGGGCCGCTGGCAGGTGGCCGACGCGCAAGACAGCCTCGCAAAACCTTCGTACGACCTGCAGTCCATCGGCCGCAACTTTGCGTTTCTGGACGCGATGCGCCAGGCGCTCACCGCACTCGGCTTCGGCCTGCAGCAGATCGACCACGAAGATGCCTGCGGCCAGTACGAGATCAACTACCAGCACGACGACGCCCTGGCCGCGGCCGACCGCTACCAACTCTTCAAACTCACGGCGCAGGCGGTGGCGGCCCAACACGGCACGGTGTTCTCCACCATGCCCAAGCCGCTGGCGCACGCGCCGGGCAGCGGGCTGCACTTCCACCTGAGCCTCACCGATGCAGATGGCAGCGCCGTGATGGCCGACCCGGCCGGCTCCTTGGGACTGAGCACCACCGGCCAGCAGTTCGCCGCCGGCCTGCTGCACCACGCCGACGCGCTCGCCGCCTTGTGCGCGCCCACCGTCAACAGCTACAGGCGCCTGGCCGCCAGCCGCAGCGCCTCGGGCACCACCTGGTCGCCGGTGTGGAAGGCCATGGGCGACAACAACCGCACTTGCCTCGTGCGCACCGTGGCCGGGCGCATCGAATGGCGCTTGCCCGACCCCTCGTGCAACGTGTACGCCGCCATCGCCGGCACGCTGGCGGCCGG
>JANPKR010000435.1:0-9609 GCA_031426175.1 Hydrogenophaga sp.
AGTTGTGTGGGGCGTCGTCACGTTCGCGCCAGATCCAGAAGTTGAGGAGTTGTTTCAGTGATGAAAAACTTGGACTGTCTCTTGCCATCTCGTGACGTCTTAGGAAATACTGGGGTTTTCTCAACCCAAGCTGAAAGTCCCTTACATGCCACGCACGCCGAAAGCCGACATCGAGAAAGCAAAGGCCAGCACGATTGCCCCCAAGCTGGTGGTGGTCAACAGCAGCACTTCGGTCGGTCGGTACCCGCAAATGTTCAGGATTCGTCCAACGCTTCTTGCCCGCGCAAGGGGTCTGACTGTAGGTCCAATGTATCTAATTCTCGAGCACGCTCTGGAGAAGCTGTGCGCGGAGCTGGAGGCAATGCCGGACGGAACAATCAAAAGCCTGAACGCCTTCGACATGGACCCAACCGAGGACGACAAGCTAATGGAGATCCCACGGCGCCGGACCGAGCGCGCACCCAGACTGGATACGCCAGATGAGCCAGATCCTAAAGTACGTCCTGCTAAAAAAGCACGCTGAAATTACAGGCTACAGCGTCGGCGCCCTGGAGCAAAAAATTGACTCCGGTGCGTGGATCGAGGGCATCCAATGGCGGAAGTCGCCAGACGGCAAGCGTCAGATCAACATTGAGGAATACGAAAAATGGGTAGAAGGGCAACCGGCAGCGTTTTCCCGCAAGGGGAAGTCATCAGATGCCAATTCCAATGGCAGGGCGAACGAGTAAGCGAGACCTTTCACGGATTGAGTCCACTGAAGCCGCGGGACATGGCAATAGCCAAGCGGATGATGGTTGACATCATCGAAAAGATCGGCCATGGCGTCTTTGATTACGCCGGCACATTTCCGGACTCGCCGCGCGCCGCTGTATCCGAAACTGGTATCCGCACACTGGGGCAAGCTCTGGACCAATTCCTGGCCAACAAGTCCCACATGGCCCAGCGAACCCGGGACCAGTACAGGAACGCGGCCGACGAGTGGCGCGAAGTCTTCGGCAATGACCTTGTGCTTTCAAGGGCGGTCTTTAGCGAGTTTCAAAAAAAGATCAACAAGCCCTGGCCAGATCCGGACCCAGATACTCCGTGGAAATGGTCATCAGAAGCGCGCTTCAATAACGCGATGATCCCCATGAGGGGTGCAATCGAGCTGGCAAGGGCCGACAACCCGAAGCTCCCGGACCTCCTCAAGGGCATCGACTACAGAAAAAAAGATGACCCAAAGCCCGACCCCGTAAGGCCCGCTGAAATGGGCCGCATCCTGGCCCACATCCGCAGCGCATATGGGGACAGGCCCTGGGCGTGGTTCGCATTCGCCTTTTCAACCGGCCTCAGACCCAGCGAGCAATGCGTGCTTCTGCAATCAGACATCCAGAACGGCCGCGTGGAGGTCTCGAAGTCGCAAGACAAAGACGGATCGCTGAAGCCAACGAAAGCTAACGGCACGAGATTTGTTGACATGTCACCCCTGGCCATTGAAGCCGTCAGGGTGGCCTCCGCATGGACAAACGATGGCGGGGAAATTTTCCAAAACCCGCGGACCGACAAGCCATGGCGCGGGAATAAAAGTCAGTACGAGCAATTCTGGACGCCCACGCTCAAGAAGCTCGACATCAGCAGGCGCAGGGCTTACTGCACGCGCCACACGTTCGCCACGACACTTCTGGCCCATGGCGCCCGGATCGCCTATGTCAGCGATCAGATGGGCCACACAACGCCATCCATGATCGAGAAGACTTATCACAGGTGGCTTCACGACGCGGACGGCGGAGCGGCCAAGAAGATCCTCGAGGGCGCGTTTGGATGACCGGCCCCGACAAGTTGGTCGGCTGCGTGGGTGCTGGCTGGTCAAAGATCGTTTGGGACGCCCTGGAGCAGGCCGACCAACTGGGCGCGCCTGTCACGTACCAGCAAATCAAGGAGAAGTTCGGTGAGCTGCGCATATACGGCCGGACGGTGCGTGGGCAGTACAACCCGCCGGGCGATGCAGAGCGTAGGCTGATAGAGATCCTAGACGCGGCGCGCGACGCATCCCTGGTGACCTGCGAGGTCTGCGCAGCCCCCGCGATGGCCGAAAAGACTCGAGTTCGTTGCACGGCGTGCGCCGACAAAAACCCGGTGCAGCTAGTGTGCCTCAGCGCTGCCGGCGTGATATCGCACCAATAACGCACCAAGCCCCATTCAGCAAAACCGACCAGACAAGAAAAAACCCAAGTAAATCAACGACTTACTTGGGCTTGATACTGGTAGGCGCGATTGGACTCGAACCAACGACCCCCACCATGTCAAGGTGGTGCTCTAACCAGCTGAGCTACGCGCCTACAAACGATTCGAAGCTGCAAAGTATAGCAGCACTGCGGGGTTCCATTTCAGCGCCGCCGCACCACGCGTACGCCGGGCACATCACCCACCACGGCCATGGCCCGGGCCACCTGCCTGGCATCGGCCACTTCGATGGTGAACGTCATCCAGGCCACGCCACGCACCGACTGGGTCTGCACACCGATAACGTTCATTTTTTCACGCGCGAACACGTCGGAGATGTCGCGCAGCAAGCCTTGCCGGTCCTGGGCTTCGATGCCCACATCCACTGGATAGACAGCGGTTTGACCATCTCGCCCTGTACCGCCCTGCCCGCTCCATTGCACGTCGATCACACGGTCCGGGTTCTTGCGCTGAAGATGGGCAAAGTCGGTGCAATCGGAGCGGTGGATGCTCACGCCTTTGCCACGCGTGACGAACCCGCCGATCTCGTCGGGCGGCGCGGGCTTGCAGCATTTTGCAAGCTGCGTCATGAGCGAATCGACGCCCACGACCAGCACGCCTCCCGCCGATGCGCCAGAGTTCTTGCGCGGCTTCTTGAGCCAGACTGGTATTTCATCCGGCGCGGCCACCTCGGGTGGTCTCAGATGAAGCTCGATAGCGCGCAGCGACAGCTCGTCCTTTCCTACTTGCTCAAACAGTTCCTGGGATGAAGTCAATCCCATCGCAAGAGCCAGATCGTCCAGCTTCAAGGCAGTCTTGCCTTCTCGCTGCAGCAGCTTCTCGACAGACTCACGCCCACGCGCCACGGTTTCCTCCATGGCTTGCGCGTTGAACCACGCGCGCACCTTGCTCTTGGCGCGGTGACTGACCAGATAGCCCAACTCCCCATTGAGCCAGTCGCGCGAAGGTCCACCCTCCTTGGCCGCGGTGATCTCCACCGTCTGACCGTTTTGCAGCGGTGTGTTGAGCGTGACCATGGTGCCGTCCACGCGAGCGCCACGGCAGCGATGACCCAGGCTCGTGTGCACGGTGTAGGCGAAGTCCACCGCGGTGGCGCCCTGCGGAAGTTCAACGATGGCCGCATCGGGCGTGAGCACGTAGATGCGATCATCGAACAGGCCCTGGGCCGAACCACTGAGGTCGCGCTCCCAAGCCAGCAGCTGGCGCAGCACAGCGATCTTGGCGTCGTAATCGGAGCTGGCCGACACACCCGCGTAGCCTTTGGCACCTGCCTCCTTGTAGGCCCAGTGGGCAGCCACGCCGTGCTCAGCGTGGTCATGCATCGCCTGGGTTCTGATCTGGATCTCGAACGCCCGACCCTGAGCGTCGCGCACCACCGTGTGCAGCGACTGATAACCATTGGGTTTGGGTTTGGCGATGTAGTCGTCGAACTCGTCGGTGACGGGCGCAAACTGAGCGTGCACAAGGGCCAGCACGGCATAGCAATCGTCCACCTGCGGCACGATCACGCGCAGCGCCCGGATGTCGAACACCTGATCGAAGTCGAGCGACTTGCCGCGCATCTTCTTGACAATGCTGTAAATGTGTTTGGGCCGACCTTGCACTGACGCCCTCACGTCTTGTCGCTGCAGGTCGTCTTCGAGCTGTTGGCGCACCTGCTCCACATGCGCTTCGCGCTCGGCGCGCTTTTCGTCCAGCAGGCGGGCCACGTATCTGTAGGTGTCTGGCTCCAGAAATCGGAACGCCAGATCTTCCATCTCCCACTTGATCTGCCAGATGCCAAGACGGTTGGCCAGCGGCGCGAACACGTGCAGCGACTCGCTGGCGAGCGCCAGGCCGGGATCGCCCTTGCTGGCAGCGAAGTGGCGCAGGGTCTGCAGACGCGAGGCCAGACGCAACATGACCACGCGAAGATCGCGCGAAAACGCCAGCAGCATCTTGCGCACGTTTTCGGTCTGGCTGGCTGCGAGTTCGGACACTGGGCCCTTGTTGGTGGCCGGCGCCGCAGGGTCCAGTGCCGCCAGGCGCTCTTCTTCTTTCTTGGCCTGCACCTCGGCGGTCTTGATGCGAGCTTGGCGTTGCAGCTGCACCAGCTTGGTCGTCTCCAGCGCCAGCGCAGCAAAGTTCTCGCCGAAAGCCTTGCTGATGACCTCTTGTGGACGGTTCAGGTACTGGCATGCGTAGACAAGGTACGCGGCTGCCTGCATGGCCTCAGAGCCGCCAATCTCATTCAGGATGCTGGCGACGGCATCGGCGTGCGCAAGGATGTTCTCGCCCGTGTCGAGCGCTTCATGGGCGAGCAAGGGTTCGGCAAACGCCCTGGCGCGCACCAGCGCCTGTGCCTGGTAAGGCAGGCTTGCTGCCGTGGCGGCGACGATGGCCGACGGCACGATCGGCGCTGTCTCGATCGCCTCTGTTGATCCCACGGATGACGTGCGCTTCATGCAGCTTGCCCGCTCAACTCGCCCACAGGAAATCCCGCACTGCGGCGATTTGCTCATCGGTCACCAATGTGGGTGCATGCCCCACGCCGTTGAAAGTGACGAGTCGGGACTGGGGACCGCGCTGGGTCATCAAGCTAGCCGTTTCCTGGGTCAGCAAGTCGGATTGCGCACCGCGCAGGAGCAGCGTGGGAACGCGGATTGCGTCAAACAGGCCCCAAAGCGCGGTCTCCCCCGCCTGCACGATCTGCCGCGCGGCCGAAGCGTCAGCGGTGGCCGTCATGGCCTTGAAGGGCGTCGCAATCGCTGGGTCGTAGTGCAGCCACCAACGGCCATCGCGCTCGCGCAACATCGGCAGCGACAAGGCCCGCCATTGCTCGGGGGTGTGGGGGCCGAAGCCAGCAGAGATGGACGCCAGATAGTCAACAGCAGCCGCTTCGCTGTCGAACGACGGGTTCTGGCCCAGGTAGGTGCCGATGCGCAACAAGGCTTCCCACTGAATCACCGGTCCAACGTCGTTGAGCACGAGGCGGCGCAGCGCCATCTGCGGCTGGGCCGCCAGCGCCATGCCGATGAGGCCGCCCATGCTGGTGCCCACCCAGTCAATTGGCAGATCGGGTGTTTTTGCGCGCAGATGTGCTGCGAGTGCGGCCAAGTCCGCCGCGTAGGTGGGAATCTGATAAGCCATGGGATCGGCCAGCCAATCGCTGTGGCCGCGCCCCGCCACGTCCACAGCGATCACGCGTGAACGCTGGCGCAGCGATCGGGCGAGGGTGTCGAAGTCCCGCCCTTGGCGGGACAGGCCATGCACACACACCACCACACCGGCAGCTTCAGCAGCTTCGCAGGACCATTCCCAATAGGCCAGGCGGCGAGGTTCGCCCGATGCGGCGGCCGCGCCGCCGACGGTGAGATGTTGGAGTTGGGGTGCGGACATGTTGCGAGGCAATGGAGCGGCAGGATGTGTCCGTGATAATGAATCAGACACCGTTCAATCAATCGTAATGGAAGTGGAGATTTCACATGCTTGCGAATAAAACCGCCCTCGTCACCGGCTCCACCAGCGGCATCGGCTTGGGCATCGCCAGGGCGCTGGCGCGCCAGGGAGCCAACATCGTGCTCAACGGATTTGGTGACGCCGAAGGCCCCAGGGCAGAGATTGCGGCACTCGGCGTCAAGGTGGCTTACCACGGGGCGGACATGAGCAAACCCGCCGACATCGAAGCCATGATGGCGTTCGCCGCGGCTACCTTCGGGCAGGTGGATATTCTGGTAAACAACGCAGGCATCCAGCACGTGGCGCGGATCGAAAACTTCCCGGTAGACCGCTGGGACGCAATCATCGCCATCAACCTCACCAGCGCCTTCCACGCCAGCCGCCTGGCACTGCCTGCAATGCAGAAGGCCAACTGGGGCCGCATCATCAACGTGGCGTCAGTGCACGGCCTGGTGGGGTCGGCTGAGAAGTCGGCCTACGTGGCGGCCAAGCACGGGATCGTGGGCCTGACCAAGGTGACGGCGCTGGAGAACGCCACCGGCGGCGTGACCTGCAATGCCATCTGCCCCGGCTGGGTGCTCACGCCACTGGTGCAGAAGCAGGTGGACGCCAAGGCCGCTGCGCTGGGCATTTCCAATGAAGATGCCAAGAAGCAGCTGCTGGGTGAGAAAGAGCCGTCCATGCAGTTCACGACACCCGACGAGCTGGGCGAGTTGGCGGTGTTTTTCTGCTCTCCCGCCGGTAACAACGTGCGCGGTGTGGCCTGGAACATGGACGGAGGATGGGCAGCCCAATGATCCGGTTTTCCAGAATGAACAAGGTCCGCTCGTTGCGGGCCTTTTTGGTGGATCGTCGGAACGCTGATCAGCGCAGTTGCACCGAACCCGACACCGTGACATTCACCGTTGACTTGCCGGGTTCCACCGGCACCGCCGCGTCGGACATGGCGGCCTTGGCTTCCATGGCCATGGCGCGCGGCTGAAAAGGGCGACCGTCCTGGTCGGCCGAACTCACCGACACCTCACGCAAGCTGTAGCCGGCAAGACCAAAGCCCTTGGCCACCTCACCGGCCTTCACCTTGAAGCGCTCGATGGCAAGTGCCTGCACATCGGACTCCAGCTTCTGGCGCGCTTCGCGCGAGAGCGAAAAACCCATGTTGCTCATCGTGAGCGTCTGGATCTTGCCCGCGGTGGTGCTGATGCGAGCGAAGTCACGACCCTCGATCACCAGCTCTGTGCTGCCTTGCCAGCCACTGATCTTGCCTTTGTCGGTGTAGCGCGGGTAGATGCTGAACTGGCCAGTCCGAACTTCAAGTTGCTGAGGCTGTGCAGCCGCACGAGCCACCACCAGTGCAGCATCCAGGGCGACTTTGAGCTGGTTCTGCACGGTGACCGCGTCGGGGCCTTCGCGCGTGGTGCTCAAGCTCATGCTCAGCCAGTCTTGCGGCACTTCCATGAAGCCACTGGCCGACAGGTTGATCACGTTGGAAGGCGCAGGCTGGATGCTTTGGGCATGGGCCAAGGTACCGGCGGCGATGAGCGAGGAGAGAAGAAGGGTGCGAAATCGAGGGGAACTGGAAAGGCGGTGGGCGAACGAAATCATTGTTTGAATTTGTACTCTTGAGGTGATTGGCCTCGCAGCTGCTCGCGCAGTCGCTGGCGCTCTTCAACGGACAAGCGATAGGGCTTGCTGTTGTCATCCATGTCGTCAAAAGGTTGCCGCAGCACGTCGCGCAGCCGCATGGCATTGCGCGGCTCACCTTCATCCACCGAAATAGGCATGACCATCACCGTCGCGTTCGAAGGCAACGGATGGGTTCGCTGATCTCCCGGGCCGGCTTGCGCCGAACCGAGAGCCAACAAGATCAAGCCCAGGGGCAAATGCGTTTTCATGGTTGTTCGAGTATCAACAGTCCGGCCATTGTGGGATGTGTCATCGGTGAAGGGTTCGAGCGCGCGGGCAACATCTGTAACAGCATGTCAGGAAAATAAAAATCCAGTGCTGACAAGCACTTGGCGCTGCCACAATCGCGTTTGTTACATATTCTGGAAGTTGCCTACATGCCACAAAACAACACCCGCGCCAACAAGATCCTGGTGGTCGACGATGACGTCCGCATCCGAGACCTGTTGCGGCGCTACCTCATGCAGGAGGGTTTTGAAGTGATGCTGGCCGAAGACGGCAAGTCGCTCAACCGCGTGCTGCAGCGAGATTCGGTCGATCTGATCGTGCTGGATCTCATGATGCCCGGCGAAGATGGTCTTTCAATCTGCCGGCGGCTGCGCGCCAATGGTGATCGCACACCGATCATCATGCTCACCGCCAAGAGCGAAGACGTCGACCGCATCGTGGGCCTGGAAGTCGGCGCCGATGACTACCTTGGTAAACCCTTCAATCCCCGCGAACTGCTGGCCCGCATCCACGCCGTTTTGCGTCGACGTCCACCCACCGAGGTGCCCGGTGCCCCTTCGCAAGACCAGGAGGTCGTGAAGTTCGGTCCCTTCGAGTTCGACCTCAGCCTGCGCACGCTGCGAAAGGAAGGCGCCGACCTGCCGCTGACCACCGGCGAGTTCGCCATGCTCAAAGCCTTGGTGCGCCATCCACGCCAACCTCTTTCGCGCGAAAAGCTGGCACAACTGGCGCGCGGCCGTGAGTTCGAACCGTTTGACCGCAGCCTGGACGTGCAGGTCTCGCGCCTGCGCAAGCTGATCGAGGAAGACGCCGCTTCGCCGCGTTACCTGCAGACCGTGTGGGGCGTGGGCTATGTGTTTGTGCCGGACGGCAACGCCTGATGTCGGAAGAGTCGCGGGTTCCGTTTGAAACCCATCCCACCTCGCTGGAGACGGCGCCCGCACCGCTGGAACTGCGGCCCAACCGGGGTGTCAGCCTGTTCTGGCGCACCTTCTTTTTTCTGGCGCTGCTGCTGGTGGGTTGCATCGTTGCCTGGCTGCAAACGTTTCGTGCGCTCGAATACGAGCCGCGCGCCCTGCAAAGCGCGAACCAGCTGGCATCGTTGGTCAACCTGAGCCGCGCTGCGTTGGTCCACTCGGATTCGATCGCCCGTGTCTCGCTCATCAAGACCCTGGCCGACGAAGAAGGCCTGCGCATTGCGCCCCGCGAGCCCAACGACACCTTTCGGCTGTACGACACCGACGTGCTCAGCCGCAACGTGGCCGAACGGCTCAGTGGTCGACTCGGACCCGATACCTTGGTGGCGCGCGAGGTCAATGGGGCCCCGGGCCTGTGGATCGGCTTCACCATCGATGGCGACCCCTACTGGCTGCTCACCGACCCCTCGCGCATCGGTCCGGTGGCGGGCACCACCTGGCTGATCTGGCTGGGCACGGCCGCCCTGCTCTCGCTCACCGGGGCGGCGCTGATCGCAAGGCTGATCAACCGCCCACTGAAGAAACTCTCTTTTGCAGCCAGCCGGGTTCGAGAAGGCGATTTCAATGCGAGCCAGCTCAACGAGACCGTGGCCACCAGCGAGATTCGGGAGGTCAACATCGGCTTCAACCGCATGGCGCAGCGCCTGTCCAAAATCGAGCAGGACCGCGCGCTGATGCTTGCCGGCATTTCGCACGATCTGCGCACGCCGCTCTCGCGCTTGCGGCTGGAAACCGAGATGAGCGTGGCCGACCCGCAGGCGCGCGAACACATGGCGGCAGACATCGAGCAGGTGAATTCAATCATCGACAAGTTTCTGGACTACGCGCGGCCGGACCACATCAAACCCGAACGTGTGAGCCTGAATCAGGTGGTGGACGCGGCGGTGTTTGCGCTGGGTGACAACGAGAACAACGTGTTCACCACCAACATCCCGCCCGACACGGCGGTGATGGGCGACGCGGTGGAGTTGCAACGCGTCTTTGCCAACCTGCTGGAAAACGCCTGCCGCTATGGCCGCGACCCCGGCACCGGGGTGGCCCGCGTTGAGATCGCCGCCAA
>JANPKR010000436.1:0-3104 GCA_031426175.1 Hydrogenophaga sp.
CCCAGAAGTGCACCGATGGCCACGTCGCGGCCGGTCTTCATCTGGCCGTCGGCCTGAACGCGGATGCGGCTGCGCAGTCGGTTGAGCACCAGCGTCTGCTGCGTTTCGGCCAGACCGATTTCCCACGGGCTGCCGGCGTGCTTGATGGACGACCAGGGCGAAGCGCCCGTGCCGCCGTCGTGGCCGGCGATCACCACGTGGTCGGCCTTGCACTTGGCAACGCCCGCGGCGATGGTGCCCACACCGATTTCGGAGACCAGCTTGACGCTGATGCTTGAATGCGGCGCCACGTTCTTCAGGTCGTGGATCAGCTGGGCCAGGTCTTCGATGGAGTAGATGTCGTGGTGCGGCGGCGGGCTGATGAGACCCACACCCGGAACGCTGTGGCGCAGCTTGCCGATGTAGTCGCTCACCTTGCCACCGGGCAGCTGGCCACCTTCACCGGGCTTGGCGCCCTGCGCCATCTTGATCTGGATCTGGTCGGCGCTGTTGAGGTACTCGGCTGTCACACCGAAACGGCCAGAGGCCACCTGCTTGATCTTGGAGCGCATGGAGTCGCCGGCCTGGAGCACGTAGTCGACTTCAAACGTGTCCTTGCCCAGCAGGTCGGACATGGTCTGGCCCTGCTTGATCGGGATGCCCTTGAGCTCGTTGCGGTAGCGCAGCGCGTCTTCACCGCCCTCACCGGTGTTGCTCTTGCCTCCAATGCGGTTCATGGCCACGGCCAGCGTGGCGTGCGCCTCGGTGGAGATGGAGCCCAGCGACATGGCGCCGGTGGCAAAGCGCTTGACGATTTCCTTGGCCGGCTCGACTTCGTCGATCGGGATCGCCTTGGCGGGGTCGATCTTGAACTCGAACAGACCGCGCAGTGTCATGTGGCGGCGGCTCTGGTCGTTGATGAGCTGCGCGTATTCCTTGTAGGTGTTCCAGTTGTTGGCGCGCGTGCTGTGCTGCAGCTTGGCGATCGCATCGGGCGTCCACATGTGCTCTTCGCCGCGGGCTCGCCACGCATACTCACCACCGGCATCGAGCATGGTGGCCAGCACCGGGTCGTCACCAAAGGCCGCCTTGTGCATGCGGATGCTTTCTTCCGCAATCTCGAACACACCGATCCCGCCCACGCGGCTGGCGGTGCCGGTGAAGTACTTGTTGACGGTCTCCGTGTTGAGGCCGATGGCTTCGAACAGCTGGGCGCCGCAATACGACATGTAGGTCGACACGCCCATCTTGGACATGATCTTGGACAGTCCCTTGCCGATCGCCTTGACGTACTGGTAGATCGCCTTGTCGGCGCTCAGATCGCCCGGCAGACCCTTGTGGATCGCGTTGAGCGTCTCCATGGCCAGGTAGGGGTGCACGGCTTCAGCGCCGTAACCCGCGAGCACGGCGAAATGGTGCACTTCGCGCGCGGTCCCGGTCTCCACCACCAGGCCAGCGGTGGTTCGCAGACCTTCACGCACCAGGTGCTGGTGAATGGCGGACAGCGCGAGCAACGCCGGAATGGCGATCTGCGTGGCGCTGATGGCGCGGTCGCTGATGATCAGGATGTTCTTGCCGCTCTTGATCGCGTCCACCGCGCCGGCGCACAGCGAGGCCAGCTTGGCTTCCACACCAGCACGGCCCCAGTCGGCCGGGTAGGTGATGTCCAGCGTGTGGCTGCGGAACTTGCCTTGCGTGGCCGATTCGATGTCGCGCAGCTTGGCCATGTCGGCGAAGTCGAGCACGGGTTGGCTCACCTCAAGCCGCATCGGCGGGTTGACCTGGTTGATGTCCAGCAGGTTGGGCTTGGGGCCGATGAAGGACACCAGCGACATGACGATGGCTTCGCGGATCGGGTCGATCGGCGGGTTGGTCACCTGCGCGAACAGCTGCTTGAAGTAGTTGTAGAGCGGCTTGTTCTTGTCGGAGAGCACGGCCAGCGGGCTGTCGTTGCCCATGGAGCCGATGCCCTCTTCACCATTGGCGGCCATCGGGCTCATCAGGAACTTGAGGTCTTCCTGGGTGTAGCCAAAGGCCTGCTGGCGGTCCAGCAGTTCGGGCGCAACGTTTTCCATGCCACCTGTTTGCGGGCTCGAGGCGGCGATGCGCTGCTCTGTCGCGGACTCGCCGGCCACCGGCGTGTCCACGTCGTCCAGGCGGATGCGCAGGTTGTCGATCCACTGCTTGTAGGGCTTGTTGTTCGCGAGGTTGGCTTTGAGCTCCTCGTCGTCGATCATGCGGCCCTGCTCCAGATCGATCAGGTACATCTTGCCGGGCTGAAGGCGCCACTTGCGCACGATCTTGTTTTCGGGCACGGGCAGCACGCCGGACTCCGAACCCATGATGACGAAGTCGTCGTCGGTGATGCAGTAGCGCGATGGGCGCAGGCCGTTGCGGTCCAGCGTGGCGCCGATCTGGCGGCCATCGGTGAACACAATCGAGGCCGGGCCGTCCCAAGGCTCCATCATGGCGGCGTGGTATTCGTAGAAAGCCTTGCGGCGCTCGTCCATGGTGGTGTGCTGCTCCCACGGCTCGGGAATCATCATCATCACGGCCTGCGCCAGCGGGTAGCCCGCCATGGTGAGCAGCTCCAGGCAGTTGTCGAAGGTCGCGGTGTCGGACTGGCTGGCGAAGCTGATCGGGTAGAGCTTCTGCAGGTCAGCGCCCAGCACCGGCGAGGACATCACGCCCTCACGCGCCTTCATCCAGTTGTAGTTGCCTTTGACGGTGTTGATCTCGCCGTTGTGCGCCACATAGCGGTAAGGGTGGGCCAGCGGCCACTCGGGGAAGGTGTTGGTGGAGAAGCGTTGGTGCACCAGACCCAAGGCCGAAACACAGCGCTCGTCCTGCAGGTCGCGGAAGTAGGTGCCCACCTGATCGGCCAGCAGCAGGCCCTTGTAGACCACGGTGCGGCTGCTCATGCTGACCACGTAATACTCTTTGCTGTGCGTGAGCTTGAGGCGCTGGATGGCGCCGCTGGCCGTCTTGCGGATCACATACAGCTTGCGCTCCAGCGCGTCCTGCACGATCACGTCATTGCCCCGGCCGATGAAGACCTGGCGGATGATGGGTTCCTTTTCGCGCACGGTGGGCGACATCGGCATGTCGCGGTTCACCGGAACGTC
>JANPKR010000437.1:0-6715 GCA_031426175.1 Hydrogenophaga sp.
CGCCTCCAGATCACCTGCAACCCCGTCAACAAGTTTGTTGGCGGGGTTGTTTCATTTGAGTCAACGGGTCGGTGGTGCTTGCCTGTTGGCGGGGTGTCTCCACCTGCGACAATCCACACTCGGCCTCGATGGTGAAATTGGTAGACACAGCGGACTTAAAATCCGCCGCCATCCCGAAAGGGAGCGTACCGGTTCGACCCCGGTTCGAGGCACCAGCTAGGTTTTTTCCGGTTTCGCCGGTACAGTGAGTTTTCATGACCCGATACAACGCGCCCTTCGAGATCCACGTGCATGGTGATGTGCCTTTGCGCGATGACGTGGTCTTTGCCCAGATCCAGGACGCGCTGAAGCCTTTGTGGGTCTACGCTGGCGCCAAATCGTTGGCAGCCGCTGCCGAGAGTAGCTACGAAGACGAGCCTGGCATCCGTTTCGACGCCGAATCCCATGTCTTGCAAATCTGCTGGACTGTGCCTGGTGACGAAGATTTCCGACAAGTGATCGAGGAGGCTTGCATGGGCCTCAATGACATCGCGTCCACTGGAGCGCCACTGGAGGTGTCTTTCTACGACGCCGAGTTTGACGAGGAAGACGAGTCCTCAGAGGAAGAGGCTCGTGATGACTTCCTCATGTGTTTCGTGGGGCCGACGCCAGCGGCTATCATGCAGGTACAGCGTGATCTGTTGGTGCAGGACGTGCTGCACATCATGGAGCGCCATTTCGATGCATCCGAGTTGGGCGATGTGGTGAGCTCGATCGACAAGCTCTTCACACAGCGGTTCGACGCCTTGGTCAATTCCATGCAGCTGGGCAAGCCCCCGCGCGGTTACGGCGGTCAGTCGGGCCATGGGGGTCCGCGCAAGCCGCGCCATCTGCACTGAGCTGCGTCCTGGTAGCACCAGCCTGACATGCTCAGGCACTAGACTGCGCTGTACGGTGGAGTTTCCAATCCGCTGCCCGGAGCGTACATGTCTTTCTTTTCCACCGATGCCTTGAACCCCGGCGTGCGCAAGCGCGAAGTGTTCGGCTGGGCGATGTTCGACTTTGCGAACTCAGGCTACACCACCGTCGTTTTGACCGCGGTATTCGCTGCCTACTTCGTGGGTGCTGTGGCCGATGGCGCCGAATGGGCTGCTTTCGCCTGGACAGCGGCATTGAGCTTGTCGCACCTGATCGTGATGCTGACCATCCCGGCGATGGGGGCCTGGGCCGACCAGCACGGTGCGAAAAAGCGGCTGCTGATGATGACGACCGCTGGCTGCGTGCTGGCCACGGCGGCGCTGGCCTTGGTGGGTCCGGGAGCGGTGGCTCTGGGCATGTTGCTCGTCGTGGTATCCAACGTGTTTTTCGCTTGGGGCGAGTCCCTGGCGGCGGCCTTTCTTCCAGAGCTTGCCAAGCCATCGGCCATGGGCCGGGTGAGCGGCTGGGGCTGGAGCCTTGGGTACTGCGGCGGCATGCTGGCTCTGGGCTTGAGCCTGGCCTACGTGTTGTGGGCGCAAGCGCAAGGACAGAAGGCCGCTCAGTTTGTGCCAGTGACCATGCTGATCACGGCCGTGGTGTTCGCGCTGGCATCGATGTTCACGCTGGCGTTTCTGCGGGAGCGTGCCAAGCCCAAAAGCAATCTGACCGGATCGGCGTGGAGCCAGTCGTTCCAGCAATTGCGCAGCACGTTCCAACAGGCGCGGCGTTACCAGGATTTCATGTGGTTGCTGGCGTGCGCCACGGCCTATCAGGGAGGTGTGGCTGTGGCGATCACGCTGGCGGCGATCTACGCCGAGCAGGTGATCGGGTTCGTCCAGCAGGAAACCATGGTGTTGATCTTCGTGTTGAATATTGCCGCCATGGTGGGTGCTTTTGCGTTTGGGTACTGGCAGGACCGACTGGGCCACAAGCTGGCGCTGGGCATCACGCTGGTGGGCTGGGTCGCCACCTGCATCATCGCGGCCATCACCACCACCAAGGGTGGCTTCTGGTATGCCGCTGCCATCGCAGGTGTGTGCATGGGTTCCAGCCAGTCATCGGGTCGGGCCATGGCCGGCATGCTGGCACCACCTGCCCAGTTGGCCGAGTTCTTTGGTCTGTGGACGTTTGCCACCCGGGTGGCGAGCATCATCGGACCACTGAGCTACGGTGCCATCACCTGGATGACGGGGGGGAATCAGCGCCTGGCCATCGGGTCCACCGCCGTGCTGTTCGTGATCGGGTTGGTGCTGCTGATCCCGGTCAACATGAAGCGCGGTCGGGAGGCTGCGCTTCAGCCAGCTGGTATTTCAGACCACTGACTTCTCTGCACGGGTTTGCAGACCGAGCCATCGCTGAGCGGCCAGAGCCAAAGCGGCGGGGTCGCCAGTGGACAGCAGCACCGGCGTTGTCGGGTTCGTGTCCGTTGATGCTGAGAGGTTGAGCACGTCGCGTGTGCGCCGAGCCACCGCTTCGCCT
Source organism: Hydrogenophaga sp. (assembly GCA_031426175.1). GTDB lineage: Bacteria > Pseudomonadota > Gammaproteobacteria > Burkholderiales > Burkholderiaceae_C > Hydrogenophaga. The sequence goes on from JANPKR010000437.1 coordinate 2,437, forward strand.
GTGTCGACCAGTGCCACGCCCGCGCCCAGCAAGTTTGCGAGGGCATCAGCGGCAAAGGGGTAGTGCGTGCAGCCCAGTACAACTGTGTCCATGTCACCTGGGGCGTGCTCGCGCAGCGCTTGAACGTAGCGCTCGCACAAAGTTTGCTGCATCTGCAGATCCCCTCGCTCGATCGCGTCAGCCAGTCCGTCGCAGGGCTGACAGACGAAATTCACCGGACTGGACGCTGTGTTTTCCAGCTGCGTGCGCAGACGCGCAAAACGTTCGCTGTTGAGCGTACCGCGCGTGGCCAGTACACCGATGTGGCGCGTCTGGCTGGTTGCAGCAGCGGGCTTGAGCGCAGGCTCCACACCCACGATGGGCAGGTCGGGGTGGGTGGCACGCAAGCTGTCGATGGCCAGCGCTGTCGCGGTGTTGCAGGCCACCACCAGGACGTCGATGTGGTGGGTGTGTCGCAGCCAGGCGGTGATGCGTTCCGATCGGTCGGTGATCTCGGCGACAGTGCGTTCGCCGTAGGGCGCATACGCGCTGTCGGCCACATAAACGAAGCGCACCCCGGGCAACTCGGCCAGCAGGGCTCGCAGCACGCTCAGGCCGCCGACCCCGCTGTCGAAGACACCGACGGTTTTCAAGCGGCGGCGACGCTGATGCCTTTGAACTCGCCGGTGGCAATGCGCTTCTGCCACTCGGCCGGGCCAGTGATGTGGGCGCTGGTGCCGCCCGAATCCACCGCCACTGTCACCGGCATGTCGACCACATCGAACTCGTAAATGGCTTCCATGCCCAGGTCCTCAAAGCCCACCACCTTGGCGTGCTTGATGGCCTTGGACACGAGGTAAGCCGCGCCGCCCACGGCCATGAGGTAAGCGCTCTTGTGCTGCTTGATGGATTCGATGGCGACCGGGCCGCGTTCGGCCTTACCGATCATGGCGATCAAGCCGGTCTGCTCCAGCATCATGTCGGTGAAGCCGTCCATGCGCGTGGCGGTGGTCGGGCCGGCGGGGCCCACGGCCTCGTCGCGCACCGGGTCGACCGGGCCTACGTAGTAGATGACGCGGTTGGTGAAGTCCACCGGCAGCTTTTCGCCCTGGGCCAGCATGTCCTTGATGCGCTTGTGCGCAGCGTCGCGGCCGGTGAGCATCTTGCCGTTGAGCAGCAAGGTCTGGCCAGGCTTCCAGCTCGCCACCTCGGCCTTGGTGAGCTTGTTGAGGTCCACGCGCTGGCTCTTCTGGGTGTCGGGCACCCAGTTCACGTTGGGCCACAGGTCCAGGCTGGGCGCTTCCAGGTACACCGGGCCGCTGCCGTCGAGCACGAAGTGCGCGTGGCGCGTGGCGGCGCAGTTGGGGATCATGGCCACGGGCTTGCTGGCCGCGTGCGTGGGGTACATCTTGATCTTGATGTCGAGCACGGTGGTGAGGCCACCCAGGCCCTGCGCGCCGATGCCCAGCGCGTTGACCTTCTCGTAGAGCTCCAGGCGCAGTTCTTCCACCTGCGTGAGCTTCTCGCCCTTGGACGCCTTGGCTTGCAATTCGTACATGTCGATGTCGTCCATCAGACTTTCCTTGGCCATGAGCACGGCTTTCTCGGCGGTGCCGCCGATGCCGATGCCCAGCATGCCCGGTGGGCACCAGCCGGCGCCCATGGTGGGCACGGTTTTCATCACCCAGTCAACCACCGAGTCGCCGGGGTTGAGCATGATCATCTTGCTTTTGTTTTCGCTGCCGCCGCCTTTGGCGGCCACCGTCACTTCCACCGTGTCGCCGGGCACGAGCTCGGTGAAGATCACGGCGGGTGTGTTGTCCTTGGTGTTCTTGCGGGCGAACTGCGGGTCGGCCACGACCGAGGCGCGCAGCTGGTTGTCGGGGTGGTTGTAGCCCTGGCGCACGCCTTCGTTGATGGCGTCTTCCAGGCTGCCGGTGAAGCCGTCGAGTTTCACGTTCATGCCGACCTTGAGGAACACGTTGACGATGCCGGTGTCCTGGCAGATCGGGCGGTGGCCCGTGGCGCTCATCTTGCTGTTGGTCAGAATCTGCGCAATGGCGTCTTTGGCCGCGGCGCTCTGCTCGCGTTCGTAGGCGCGGGCCAGGTGGGCGATGTAGTCGGCCGGGTGGTAGTAGCTGATGTACTGCAGGGCGGCGGCGACGGATTCGATCAGGTCGTTCTGGCGGATGCTCGTGGTCATGGCGGTGGGGGCTTTGGTGTCGGGGGTCGGTTGCCGTGAAGGACGAACTGACGCAGGGAGGTGCTCAGTCTGCTACGGTGGGCCAACCGGTATTTTGACAGGTCGTCCCAACGCCGGCTGACACAGGAGAGCGCCATGAAAACCCGGATTGAACGCGACACCATGGGCGAGGTCGCCGTGCCCGCGGAGCGGCTGTGGGGTGCACAGACCCAGCGCTCGCTGCAGAACTTCGACATTTCGGGCGAGCGTCAGCCACGCGAACTCATTCGGGCGCTGGCGCAGGTCAAGCGGGCTTCTGCCGTGGTGAACCACGCACTTGGCCTGCAGGATGTCAGCAAGGCGGAAGCCATCATGGCCGCCGCCGACGAGGTGATCGCCGGGCAGCTCGAGGCAGAGTTTCCGCTGGTGGTGTGGCAGACCGGATCGGGCACCCAGACCAACATGAACCTCAACGAGGTGCTGGCCAACCGAGCCAGCGAGTTGTTGGGCGGAGAGCGCGGAGAAGGGCGCCTGGTGCATCCCAACGATGACGTGAACCGCAGCCAGTCGAGCAACGACGTGTTTCCCACCGCCATGCATGTGGCCGCGGTGGACGCGATCACGCACCGGCTGCTGCCAGCATTGGAACTGCTGCGATCCACCCTGGCGCGCAAAGCCGCGGAGTTCAACGACATCGTGAAGATCGGCCGCACCCATTTGCAGGACGCCACGCCGTTGACCTTGGGTCAAGAGATGTCGGGCTGGGTGGCGCAACTCTTGCACGGCGAAAGGCACGTGCGTGATGCCTTGCCGCACTTGTGTGAACTCGCGCTCGGCGGCACGGCGGTGGGCACCGGGCTGAACGCACCCGAGGGCTACGCGGAGCGGGTGGCGGCCGAACTGGCGCGGTTGACCGGTTTGCCCTTCGTGACCGCACCCAACAAGTTCGAGAACATGGCCAGCGTCGATGCCATGGTGCATGCGCACGGCGCCCTCAAGACGCTGGCCGCCAGCATGAACAAGATCGCCAACGACGTGCGCTGGCTCGCCAGCGGACCGCGCAGCGGCATCGGCGAGCTGAGCATTCCCGAGAACGAACCCGGCTCGTCCATCATGCCGGGCAAGGTCAACCCGACGCAGAGCGAGGCGGTGACCATGCTCTGCGCGCAGGTGATGGGCAACGATGTGGCCATCAACATCGGCGGCGCCTCGGGCAACTTCGAACTCAACGTGTTCCGGCCCATGGTGGCTCACAACTTCCTGCAGAGCGTGCGCCTGCTGGCCGATGGCATGAAGAGCTTCAACGACCACTGCGCCGCGGGCATTCAGCCCAACCGCGAGCGCATCGCTGAATTGGTGTCACGGTCGCTGATGCTGGTGACCGCGCTCAACCCACACATTGGATACGACAAAGCCGCCAAGATCGCGAAAAAGGCGCACCAAGATGGCACCAGCCTGCGCGAAGCGGCGTTGGCTTCGGGCCATGTGACGGCCGAGCAGTTCGACCAGTGGGTACGTCCCGATCAGATGACGGGGCGCTGAGTTCAGTGCGTACGACCCGGGGGCGGCTGCATCAGTTTGTCGGTCACGGCAATCGCCATGGCGCTGAGCAGGAACACCACATGGATGATGGTCTGCCACATCAACACCTGCTCGGTGTAGTTGGCCGCGTTGATGAAGGTCTTGAGCAGGTGGATGGAGCTGATACCGATGATGGCAGTGGCCAGTTTCACCTTGAGCACCGATGCGTTCACGTGACTCAACCACTCGGGCTGGTCGGGATGGTTTTCCAGGTGCATGCGGCTCACAAACGTCTCGTAGCCGCCAATGATCACCATGATCAGCAGGTTGGAGATCATGACCACGTCGATCAGCGCCAGAACCACCAGCATGATCACCGTCTCGTTCAACCCGGTCAGCTGCACGTCGGTCTTGTAGCCGATGCTGCTCACCAGTTTGTCCAGCGCAATCTGACTGCCAAACGCCGCTTCCACCAAGTGGACGAGTTCCACCCAGAAATGAAACACGTAAATGCACTGCGCCGCGATCAAGCCAACGTAGAGCGGCAGCTGCAACCAGCGGCTGGCAAAGATAAGGTTGGGCAGTGTGCGGATCTGG
>JANPKR010000438.1:0-3075 GCA_031426175.1 Hydrogenophaga sp.
CAAGTGTTTGAAGTGTCTGCCCTGTGCGCCAATCTGCTTCATGTTTGTCTCCTGGGATGTAGGTCTTGTAGAACCTCGCCACCGGCTGTTGCCTGGCTATCCCGGTCAACACGTCAACCACGAGGAAACGGCAGCGTACTCTTCGCTTCGGCCATCCGCAAGTACCGTTCAAGGGGATCAACTGTTCACCCCGCCCTGAGGCCAAACGGCTTCGATGCGGCTGATCTCCGGGCTGCAGGGTGAGAGAAATTCGAAGTTGACACCTTGCCATTGGCACCGGTTTTTTCGGACCGCCAATCGATTGGCAAACGACGGTCTTGCACGCGAACTGCGCCTGCTCAAAGCTACATTCGCAGGCCGCCACTGGTTACACATGCGCCACTTCGCCGCTCTCATCCCATTGCTTGCCTTGGCGCGGACTTCAGCCGTGTCGGTGGCGAACCGATTCGTGTGCCCATCCGCGATGAACGCCAAGTCACCCACCACTGAAGGAGAGCACTGGGTCGGGTGCCATTACAGCAGGACCAAGACCCAGTTGCTCACGCGGCTACCGCTGAAAACGAAGTCCTGCCGACTAAGCTACAGGATTCAGGCCCGAGGGCTTGAGCCGCTGACGCTGCGCTGCTCAGCCAAGTGACGCCCCACCCCTGGCTGAAGCGTGTGGCCCCAGCTGGGGGCTGGCTCCTCCCTGGGTGTCGGGACACATCCGCGACCTCTTGACCTTCGTTCACCATGCCACATCGCAACTCACCCAATGCCATCGAAGACCTCAGCGATCTGAGTCACATCGACGAAATCGTGGTGGACAAACGCTCGGGACAGCGGGCGTCCGCCAAGAAGAACCGGCGCAACCGCCACTACGAGAAACAGTTCATCCGCAACAGTCTCACGCAGCGTCTGCGGCTGGACAACAGCGATATCCCCGAGGGCGAAGTGTCTCCAGGCGCGTCCAACACCACGGTCTGAGCCCAGCACGTGCCGAACCAACCGACACAGGTCGTCGTGGTCTGCCCGTTGTGCGGTCGTGCGATTCCGCCTGCCCAGCGGGATGCTCACCATCTGGTCCCCAAAAGCAAGGGTGGGCGCGTCACGACCTACCTGCACCGCATTTGCCATCGCCAGATCCACGCGGTGTTGACCGAAAACGAGTTGGCTCGCCAGTACGCCACCGTGGACGCCTTGCTCGCTCACCCCGACCTCAACGCCTTCGTGGCTTGGGTCAGGACCAAACCCGACAGCTTCTTCGTCAGCACCCGAAAGAGTGCGCGCGTCAGAAAGCGTTGATGGCGATCGCGCAATCGCCACCAGCCCAACCATAAGACGCAGGGCCCGGGCCCTTTGCCGCATCATCCCCCGGTCTGACGCTCACCTGAGATTGCAGGCGAGCCAACACCCCGATCGAAGTCGACATTCAAGAATCAGCCCGCCGCCACGGCCCGCCCCTCCGAGAAGCGCTGCAGGAACTGCCGTCCACGCTCTGTGCTCGGCGCATCGAAGAACGCCTCGGGTGTGCCGGTCTCCACCACCAGGCCGTGGTCCATGAAGACCACGCGGTGGGCGGCTTCGCGGGCGAAGGCCATTTCGTGGGTGACCACCAGCATGGTCATGCCCTCAGCGGCCAGGTCGCGCATCACCGCCAGCACCTCGCCCACCAGCTCGGGGTCGAGCGCGCTGGTGGGTTCGTCGAACAGCATCAGTGCAGGCTTCATGGCCAGTGCGCGGGCGATGCCCACGCGCTGTTTCTGCCCGCCCGAGAGGCGGGCCGGGAACACGTCGCGTTTGTCGAACAGGCCCACGCGTTGGAGCAGCGCTTCCGCCTCGACGCGCACGGCGTCTTTTGGTCGGTGCTGCACATGCACCGGCGCTTCCATCACGTTTTGCAACACGGTGAGGTGCGGCCACAGCGCGAACTGCTGGAACACCATGCCGATGCGGGTGCGCACCTGCGCGAGTTGCTGGTCGTTCATGACCACGCCGCCGCTGGTGATGCCGATGGGCTGGCTGTCAATGAGGATGCGGCCGCTGTCGGGGCGCTCCAGCCAGTTGATGCAGCGCAGCAGTGTGGACTTGCCCGAACCGGACGGCCCGAGCAGGCACACGGTTTCGCCCGGTGCCACGGTGAACGAGATGTCGTCGAGCACGCGCAGCGTGCCGTAGCTCTTGCGCAGCGACTGGACACTGAGGAGGGGAACGAGCGTGGGCATGGTGATGGGCTTTTGAACAGGTTTCAGCGCCGCGCCTCGGCCATGCGGCCGACGGTGGCCACGCCGGCTTCCACCACCAGGCACAGGGCCCAGTACAGCAGCACGGCGGTGAGGAACGCGGCGAACGGGATGAAGTGGCGCGACTGGATGGAGCTCACCGCGTGGGTGAGCTCGGGCAGCGTGATGATGGTGAGGAAGGCGCTGTCCTTGATGATCTGGATCAGCTGGTTGCCCAGCACCGGTGCGCTCGAGAGCGCCAGCGGCGGCAGCACGATGCGCCGGAACAGACCCAGGCCGCTGTAGCCAAACGCGACCCCCGCTTCAATGGGCGCGCGCGGCTGCGCTGCCCAGGCCGCGCGCAGGATTTCGGCCATGTAAGCCGCGTGGTACGCGGTGAGCGCAAAGAGGCCTGCGCTCCAGGCATCGAGCTGAAGGCCCAATGAAGGAAGGCCGTAGTAGACGATGTAGGCGAACAGCAAAAAGGGTGTGCAGCGCGCCAGATCCACCAGCCACTTGGCCGGCAGGCAGAGCAGCTTGCGTGGCGACATCAGCAGCGTTGAGAGCAGGGCGCCCAGCACCAGCGCCACCAGGCCGGCCAGAACCGAGAGCAGCACGGTGTTGCCCAGGCCTGAGAGCAGCAGCCCGCGCTCCGACCACACAGTGGCGAAGTCCCGCATCATGCGGCGGCCTCGCGCAGCGCTGTGCGCCGCTCCACCCAGCGCTGCACGCTCACCAGGGCATAGACGATGGGGATGTAGATGCCGAGTGCCACCAGAAAGGGCGGCAGGGGTTCGTAAGTCTGCGCACCGATGCGCACGGCCGCGCGCGTGATGTCGACCACGCCCACCACCGCCAGCACGGGGGTGAGCTT
>JANPKR010000439.1:0-8974 GCA_031426175.1 Hydrogenophaga sp.
CAGTGCATGGCTGTAGAGACGCAGGTTGGGGTTCGCCGGGGCCGGCCGGTCGGCGAGCACCACATCGAGCCGGTGCAGCGCCAGCTCGGCCAGCAGGTCGTCGAACTCGCCTTCGTGGCACAGCAGGCGCAGGTTGGGCTCCGTGAGGGCGGGCTCCAGCAGATCGCGCACTGCGAGCTTGGGCAGGCCATCGGAAATGCCCACCACCAAGCGCACTTCGCTGGCGCGCGTGGCGTCGCGCACCGCAGCGGGCAACTGTTCGCCCAGGTGAAAAATCTGCTCGGCCACCTGCAGCGCCGCCTGCCCGGCTTCGGTGAGCGCCAGGCCCCGGCCCGCGGGCTTGAACAGCGCATGACCCAACGACTGCTCCAGCAAGCGCACCTGTGCGCTCACCGTCTGGACCGCCAGACCCAGCCGGTCGGCCGCGTGCGACATGCCACCTTCCTTGGCCGTCACCCAGAAGTAGTAAAGGTGCTTGTAGTTGAGTTCCGTGTTCATTCTTCGCCTTTTTGGGAGAAATTCGCAGTGATTTTCTGCTTTTTCAGAAGTCTTTGTGCGCCTAATCTCGTGGCCTTCCCTCTTTTCTGGAGTTCATCATGGAAAACGCTTCCCGCAGCACCGCCCTGGCCCGCCGCATGGGTGCGGCCTCCGCCACCGACGCCACCCCCGCCCAGACCACGCGGGTGCTCAAGAACACCTACGCCCTGCTTTCGCTGACGCTGCTGTTCAGCGCGGGCGTGGCCGCCGCCACCGTGGCCAACGGCTGGCCGGCGCCCGGCCTGGTGATCACACTGGTGGGTTACTTCGGTCTGCTGTTCGCTGTGCACAAGCTGCAAAACAGCGGCTGGGCGCTGCCCGCCGTGTTCGCCTTGACCGGCTTCATGGGCTACACGCTCGGCCCGATCCTCACCCACACGCTGGGCCTGCCCGGTGGCGGGCAGACCATCGTGGCCGCGCTGGGCGCCACCGGTGCCACCTTCCTCGGCCTGTCGGCCTATGTGCTGACCACGCGGCGCGACTTCAGCTTCATGGGCGGCTTCCTGTTCGCCGGCATGGTGGTGGCCCTGGTGATGGCGCTGGCCGCGTTTTTCTTCAGCATGCCCGCACTGGCGCTGGCCGTGTCGGCCTTGGTGGCCTTGCTGTCGGTCGGCATGATCCTGTTCGAGACCAGCCGCATCGTCAATGGTGGGGAGACCAACTACGTGCTGGCCACCGTGGGCCTGTTCGTCTCGCTGTTCAACCTGTTCACCAGCCTGCTCAGCCTCATGGGCCTGGGCAGCAACGAATGACACATTCGCCCTTCATCATCAGGAGCACGCCATGCGAACCTACCCCGTGAACAGTCCCGAAGCCGCCGCCCGCTTGCTGGCCATGGCCCTGGTGGCCGATGGCAACTACGCCCTGAGCGAGATCAAGGCGCTGGACCGGCTGGACGCCGCGCGCCAGCTGGGCTTGGCGCCGCAAGACCTCAAAGCCGTGATCGAGGCCTTTTGCGAAGACCTGCTGCTGGGTGCTCACGGCGAGTGGCTCGGCTCGTCGCAGCTCGATGCCACCACCCGCCAGGCCTTGCTGGCCGAGGTGACCGAACCCGCCCTTCGCGAGAAGATCGTGGCCTTGTGCGAAGCCGTGGTGGAGGCCGACGGGCATCTGGCCGACGGTGAAACCGCCATGCTCGACAGCCTCACCTGCGCCTGGCGCCAGCTGCCAGAGCGTCACCGGCACCCGGAAGGAGCCACGTCATGAAAACCATCGTCTGGGGCGTGTTCGCTTTTCTTACCGTTTGCTGGACCGCGCTGGTTGCGCTGTCGGTGCAACTGACCGAATGGCTGCTGGGCGCTGCTGGCTCGGGCCAGGCCACGGCCGCCGCAACGGCCGCAGGCGAGTGGCCGGTGCCGGCCTGGGCCGCGTTGTGGGTCGATCCGGCCTGGCTGCAAGCCTTGCAGGCGATGTGGCTGGACTTTGTGCGGTGGCTGGGCCAGGTGGCGCCGTCGGGCGACGGTCTGATGGGCTGGATCACACCGCTGCTGTGGACCGGTTGGGGCCTGGGCATGCTCTGCCTGCTGGTGCCCGCCATCGGCCTGCACTGGCTGGTGGGCCGGTTGAACCAGCCCACCACGCTGCGCAGCGTGCCAGCGCAGGGCCGCCTTTGAGCCAGCTGCTCGCCAGGGCTTTGCGCCGCGCAGCCCGCGAGCACGCGGTCAGCGCAAGGGCACGCTCGGCCGACGCGGCCGACCTGCGGCTGAACCTCTCCGAGCTGCTGCGATTGCACGGCGACAGCTCCACCGCCGTGGTGCTGATGCTCATGGCGCTGCTCACCGTGGTGCCGATTGCCGGCGCGGGTACGGTGCTCAGCGTGGGCATCCTGGCCATCGCGTGGGGCTGGGCGCGCGGGCACGATGCGGTGGACTTGCCGGAGCGACTCGGATCGCTCAGCCTGAACGAACGCTGGACCGGGCGCTGCCTGCACGGCCTGGCGTGGATGTACGAGCGGGCCAACCGCTGGCTGCGCCCGCGCTGGTCGGTCTGGAGCCACGGTGCCACACGCTGGGGCTGGGGCGTGTGGATCGCCTTGATGGGCGCGGTGATCTTTTTGCCCTTGCCTCTGGGCAATGTCCTCCCCAGCCTGAGCCTGATTTTGTTGAGCCTGGGTTGGATGTTTCGCGACGGCATTGCCTTGATGGTCTCCGCCGTGACGGGCTTTGCGGCCATTGCCTACACCGCGTCGCTGGCCCATCTGCTGGTGCAATTGGTGGATCGAGCCCGGGCCTGGCTGCCCATTTGATGCCTGCTGCAGTGGGGTGATGCGCTGCGTGTGCGGCGCCTAGAATCGGCGCACACCCACCGGACCCTTCGTTTGACGCCCGCTGCCACCACCGCCCGCCCCGCCGACGCCTGCCCTTTGTACGTGGACCTGGACGGCACCCTCACGCCCAGCGACACGCTGTACGAATCGGTGATGCTGTTCATCCGGCGCAACCCGCTGAACCTGCTGCGCCTCTTCGGGTGGCTGCTGCTGGGCAAGGCCGGCTTCAAACTCAAGCTCGCAAACACCGTGCGTCCAGATCCGGCGCGCCTGCCGTACCACGAGCGTTTCGTGCAGTACCTGCGCGAGGAGCGTGCGCGGGGGCGCAGCCTGGTGCTGGCGAGCGCCGCCGATTCGCGCATCGTGCGCGACGTGGCCGCCCACCTCAATCTGTTCGACGACACCCTGGGCACCAACGCCCGCGCCGACGGCGTCAACCTGAGCCGCGGCAACAAGCGCGAAGCGATCGCCGCTCACGCGCAGGCCCGCGGCCACAGCAGCTGGGCGTACGCCGGCAACAGCCGCGACGATATCGCCGTGTGGCAAGACAGCGCGCAAGCGGTGGCGGTGAACGCGCCGGCCGGTGTCATCAACGCGTTGCAGAAGGTGCACCCGCAGGCGCGTGTGTTTGAACGCGAGCCCTTGCGCTTGAAGACCGTGCTGCGCGCGATCCGTCTCAAGCAGTGGTCGAAAAACGCGCTGCTGTTTCTGCCCCTGCTCGCCTCTCACCGGCTTGACCCGCAGCTCTGGGCACTGGTGCTGGTGGCTTTTGTGGCCTTCGGTCTGTGCGCCTCGGCCACCTACCTCTTCAACGACCTGCTGGACCTGCCCAACGACCGCGCCCACCGCCTCAAGCGCCACCGGCCGCTGGCCGCGGCCACCATCAGCATTCCGTTGGCGGTGGTGCTGGGCAGCGTGATGCTGGTGCTGGCCTTTGTGCTGGCTTGGGCGGTGTCGCCGGCCTTTGCCGCCATGCTGCTGCTCTACACCGTGACCACGCTGGCCTACTCGCTGGCGCTCAAGCGGCTCGCGCTCATCGACGTGCTGGTGCTCTCCGGCCTGTACACCTTGCGGATTGCCGCCGGTGCGGTCGCGGCGCAGGTGACGCTGTCCAACTGGTTGGCCGCGATTTCGATTTTTTTGTTTCTCAGCCTGGCGCTGGTCAAGCGCTGCGCTGAACTGGAGGAGCTCGACGACGAGCGCACCACGCTGGCACCCGGCCGCGGATACCAGCCGCGCGACCTGTCGTCGCTGCGCGCCATGGGCATGGCCAGCGGGTTTCTCGCGGTGATGGTGCTGGCCTTGTACATCGACAGCCAGAACAGCGAGATGCTCTACGCGCATCCCCAATGGCTGTGGGCCGCAGCCCCCGTGTTGTTGCTGTGGATCATGCGCATCTGGCTCAAGACCGGGCGGCGTGAACTGCATGGCGAAGACCCGCTGCAGTTTGCGTTGAGAGACCCGTTCAGCTGGATGACGCTGCTGGCCATGGGCGGCATCGGCATCACCGCCACCATCGGACTCTGAAGCCCATGAAATCCATCGCCATCGGTCTCGCCGTTTTCTGCGTGTTGCTGTCGTCGGCGGCGCAAATCGCCATGAAACGCGGCATGGGCGCGCCCAGCGGCGCCGACGTGGGTGCCACTTACCTGCACGCGCTCACCAGTCCGATGGTGTGGCTGGGCCTGGTGCTCTATGGTGCGAGCGCTGTGCTGTGGCTGTGGGTGCTCTCGAGGCTCGACGTGAGCCTGGCCTACCCGCTGGTGAGCCTGGGCTTTGTGGTGACCATGGCGCTGGGCGTGCTGTGGCTGGGCGAGCCGTTTTCGTGGCTGCGCGTGGCGGCCTGCACGCTGATTGTGGTGGGTGTCTCGCTGTTGGCCATGGACGCGTGAGAACCCTTCTATGCGCGCCTCTGAATTCTCCGCACACGCCTCGCGCCAGATCTTCTGGTCAATCTTCGCCATCACGCTGGTTCTGAAGATCGCGCTGGCGGCGGGTTTTCCGTTCACCGGCGACGAGGCCTTTTTCTACCAATGGGGGGTGTTCCCGGCCTGGGGCTACTCGGACCACCCGCCCATGGTGGGCTGGTTGCTCGCGGTGCTGCGCCAAGTCAGCGAACACCCGCTGGTGCTGCGCAGCTTCACCCTGATCGTCACCAGCGTGATCGCGCTTGGCATCGTCGATGCGCTGCGCCGGTGGTTGCCCGACGAGCAGGAGTCCAGCGCCTGGCTGGCCGGTGCCGTGTACCTGGTCATGCCCTGGAGCTGGCTGTTCGTGCTGGTGACCACCGACACGCCGCTGATCTTCTTCATGGCGCTCTCGGCCTGGGCCTACCTGCGGGCCGACACCAGCGCCACACGCAGTCTGCCCTGGTACGCGCTGGCGGGCCTGTTCCTCGGGCTGGCGTTCCTCTCCAAATACTTCGCTGCGTTGCTGGGCTTCGCGTATGCAGCCCACTGTTTTGGCTGGCGGCGGGAGCGCTGGTGGGCGCCGTTCCTCATCTTTGCGCTGGCCCTGCCTTCGATCGCGCTCAACGTGGCCTTCAACGCCACGCACGGCTGGACCAACGTGATGTTCAACGTGTTCAACCGCAACGAAGGCTCGGCCTGGTCGTTCAAGACCTTCGGCACCTTTGTGGCGATGGCGATCTACCTGCTCACGCCCTGGCTGCTGTGGCGAAGCGCGGTGGCCCGCCCGATCGCCGGCACCTCGGCCACCACCCGCACCACGCTGGCGGTGCTGTGGCTCTTCCCCATCGTGGTGTTCGCGCTGCTGAGCACGCGCCGCACCATCGGCCTGCACTGGGTGCTGGGCTTTGTACCGCTGTTTGTGGTGTGGGCCGGCCTGCGGCTGGAGGCGCGGCCACTGCGCAGTGCGCTGAGGTGGACGGTGGCGCTTTCGGTGCCGCACCTGCTGGTGGTGGCGGCCATCGCCTGGGCGCCGCTGGCCTGGTGGCAGCCCTTCAAGATTCACGACCGCGCGGTGTTCCTGCGCGAGACGCCTGCGGTGGTGGCCGCGCTTCGCCAGGACCTGCCGGCCGGTGCCACCCTGATGGCTCGCACCTACAACCCGGCGGGCATGCTGGCGTTCCACCACGGCGCTTATGTGCCCGTGTTCGGCGTGGGCCGCCACCATGCGCGTCAGGACGATCAGATCGTGGACTTCCGTTCGTACGACGGCCAAGCGATTCGCGTCTTCCTGTACGACGAACCCGTGCTCGCCGAGTTCGCACCGTACTTCGAGCGCGTGAGCGTCAAGCGCTTCGAAGTGCAAGGTGTGCCGTTCTTCGCGGTGGACGGAGTGGGGTTCCGCTTTCAGGCGTACCGCCACGGGGTGCTGGCAGAAGTGGCGCGGGAGTTCCACGCAGTGCCTTCGTGGCTCCCGGTGCTCGGGAGTCCGTTTTGCGAGCGGTATGGGTTCGAGGCCTGTTCGCCCGGGCGTCCTTGAGACTCTTTGAGGTGAGGGTTGAAGAGGCTCAGGCCGCAGAGAACGGAACCCGCTGCGCCACAGCACACATCAACTCATACCCGATCGTCCCCGCCGCCGCTGCGACCTCATCCACGGACAACACGGCCCCGGCCGCAGAGCGCCCCCACAAAACCACCTCCGAACCGATGCCGGCGCCATCCAGGCCCGAAAGATCCACCGTCACCATGTCCATGCTGACCCGCCCCACCACCCGGGTCTTGACGCCGTCCACCAGCACCGGCGTGCCATTGGGTGCGTGGCGCGGGTAACCGTCTGCATACCCACAGGCCACCACCCCGATGCGCATGGCTTGGTCGGCCGTGAAGGCCGAGCCGTAGCCCACGGTGTCACCGGCCTGCAGGCTTTGCACACCGATGATGCGGCTCGACAAGGTCATGGCCGGTCGCAGGTTCCAGTCTGCGGCCGAGCGGGCTGGAAAATCGGGCGCGCTGCCGTAGAGCGCGATGCCTTCGCGCACCCAGTCGGCAGCCAGTGTCGTCACGCCTTCGCCGCGCAAGGCATCGCCCGGGTTGCGCAGCAATGCGGCGCTGTTGCACAGCGTTCGCTCGCCCGGCAGATCGGCGGTGGCCGCTTCGAACGCTGCGACCTGGTGGGCAATGCCGCGCGGGCCGTCGGCGTCGCTGAAGTGGGTCATGAGCGAGATCTCGTCCACCTGCGGCAGCGCGTTGAGCCGAGCCCAGGCGCTGCGAAACGCGTTGGGGGTGAAACCCAGGCGGTTCATGCCGCTGTTGAGTTTGAGGAACACGCGGTGTGGCGCCAGCGTCTTGTGCGCGGCCAGCCAGTCGATCTGCTCGGTGCAGTGCACTGTGTGCCACAGGTGCAGGCGCGAGCACAGTTCCAGGTCGCGCGGCTCGAACGCGCCCTCGAGCAGGAGGATGGGGCCACGCCAGTCCAGCGCGCGGATGCGTTCGGCCTCGGCCAGATCGAGCAGGGCAAAACCATCAGCGGCGCGCAGGGCTTCGAAGCAGCGTTCGATGCCGTGGCCATAGGCGTTGGCTTTGACCACCGCCCAGACCCGCGCGTCGGGCGCGCAGTCGCGGGCGCGCTGCAGGTTGTGGCGCAGGGCTTCGGGGTGGACGGTGGCGAGGATGGGGCGGGGCATGGGCGGGCGTGAGGTCCGTCATCGAAAGGCGTCTCAAGCAAGTCAAACGCCGGTGAATTCGTGGTCGTTTCGGGACAGCGTGCTATAACCCCGCAACCCTTGGAGACACCCGTCAACTGTCGCATAAAAAAGCCGCTGCGACCCGCTCAGCCACCCCGTGCTGAGGCCCTTCGGCGCTCAATATCATCGCCATGAAGCGCGGCTTCTACACCATCATGACGGCGCAGTTCTTCAGTTCGCTGGCGGACAACGCGCTGTTCGTGGCCGCGATCGAATTGCTGCGCACACGCGGCGCCCCCGAATGGCAAAGCGCTGCCCTTGTTCCTCTGTTTGCCTTGTTCTACGTGGTGCTGGCGCCCTTTGTGGGGGCATTCGCGGATGCGAGACCCAAAGGCCAGGTCATGTTCATCAGCAATGCCATCAAGGTGGTGGGCTGTCTGCTCATGCTCACCGGCGTGCACCCGCTGCTGGCCTACACGCTGGTGGGTCTGGGTGCAGCGGCCTACTCGCCGGCCAAGTACGGCATCCTCACCGAGCTGCTGCCGCCCTCGCAACTGGTCAAGGCCAACGGCTGGATTGAAGGCCTGACGATCGCCTCCATCATCCTGGGTGTGTTGCTGGGTGGCCAGCTGGTGAGCCCATGGGTGTCGGCCCAATTGCTGGCGGTCGACATACCGGGTTTCCACACCGGCATCCACCACCCCGCGCAAGCGGCTGTCGCTGCGCTGATGTTTGTCTACATGCTGGCCGCTTGGTTCAACACCCGCATCCCGCTCACTGGTGTGACGCCACGCCCCATGCCCGCCAACCCCTGGGCCCTGTTGCCCGATTTCTGGCGTTGCAACAGCCGCCTGTGGCGCGATCGGCTGGGCCAGATTTCGTTGGCCACCACCACGCTGTTTTGGGGCGTGTCGGGCAACTTGCGTTACATCGTGCTGGCCTGGGCCGGCGCGGCGCTGGGCTACAGCACCACGCAGGCGTCGGCGCTGGTTGGGGTGGTGGCGCTGGGCACTGCTGTGGGTGCGGTGGTGGCTTCCATGCGCATGCGGCTGGACCAGGCCACGCGCGTGATGCCGCTGGGTATCGCCATGGGCGTGCTGGTGATCCTCATGAACTTCATCGACAACGTGTGGGTCGCCGCGCCGTTCCTGGTGCTGCTCGGTGGTCTGGGCGGTTTTCTGGTGGTGCCCATGAACGCGCTGTTGCAGCACCGGGGGCACAACCTCATGGGCGCGGGCCGTTCAATCGCCGTGCAAAACTTCAACGAGCAGGCTTGCATCCTGGTGTTGGGTGCGCTCTACGCATCCTCCACCGCCTGGGGTTGGTCGGCTTTTGCCGCGATCACTGCGTTTGGCGTGCTGGTGGCGGGTTTCATGGCGGTGATCGCGCTCTGGCACCGCCACAACCAGCGGGTGCACCCGCACGAACTCGAACGCTTGCTGGAAATCGCCCGGCGCGACGACCTGCACGGTTAGAAGCCCACGTTCGTGGGTGCGAAGCCGTCCAGGCTCACCAGCCGGTGCTGCGCCAGCACCTTGTACAGATCACTCTCGCTCACCGAGCGCGACAGGTAGGCGTCG
>JANPKR010000440.1:0-4118 GCA_031426175.1 Hydrogenophaga sp.
GGCGTGTGGAACTGGTTGCTGGCGCGCCATCCGGCGGCCACCGTGACGCCGCTGGCCCTGTTGATCCCGGTGTTCGGCATGGGCGCGTCGGCCTTGTCGCTGGGCGAGCCCCTGCCCGGCTGGAAGCTGGGCGCGGCGGCGCTGGTGCTGCTGGGCCTGGCAGTGATCGTTCTCTGGCCGCGCTGGCGGCCGGGGCGCTGAGCGCGCCGGGGAAAATCGCCCCACCGTGGTGCGACCCAACTTGGTGCGCGCCATTCAGGGTTACCCATGTAGACGAATTCCGCACAAGAAACCAGAATCTGTATACACATTCTGTGTTCAAAACACCCGCAAGCGCTTGTTTCCAAGGGTAAGCACCGCTGGCACCCTTATTGCTGATGAAGAAACATGCCTGGGCGCTCCCGACACGGACCCTTGCAAACCCTCACCCCACAGGAGAACCCATGAACAAACGCCACTTCATCCAGACCGCCGCCGCACTGGCCACCCTGGCCGCCATGGGCGCTGCCCAGGCACAGACGCCCATCAAATTCCAGCTCGACTGGCGCTTTGAAGGCCCGGCCGCCCTGTTCCTGCAGCCCGCAGCCAAAGGCTACTTCAAGGCCGCCGGTCTGGACGTGACGATCGACTCCGGCAACGGATCGGGCGGCACCGTGACCCGCGTGGCCTCGGGTACTTACGACATGGGCTTTGCCGACATGGCCGCGCTCATGGAGTTCCACGCCAACAACCCGGATGCGCCCAACAAGCCGGTGGCCGTGATGATGGTCTACAACAACACGCCGGCCGCGGTGCTGGCGCTCAAGAAGAGCGGCATCGCCAAACCCGCCGACCTGAGCGGCAAGAAGCTCGGCGCTCCGGTGTTTGACGCGGGCCGCAAGGGCTTCCCGATTTTCCAGAAGGCCAACAACGTGAGCAACGTGGCTTGGACCTCGATGGACCCACCGCTGCGCGAAACCATGCTGGTGCGCGGTGACATCGACGCCATCACCGGTTTCTCGTTCACCTCGCTGCTCAACCTGGAAGCGCGGGGTGTGAAGGCAGAAGACGTGATCGTCATGAACTACGCGGACAACGGCGTCAAGCTGTACGGCAACGCGATCATCGCCTCGCCCAAGATGATTGCCGAGAACCCGGCTGCTGTGAAAGCCTTCCTCACGGCCTTTGCCAAAGGAGCCAAGGACGTGATGGCCAACCCGGCAGCCTCCATTGAAACGGTGAAGGCGCGCGACGGCATCATCAACGTGCCGCTGGAAACGCGCCGCCTGCAACTCGCCATTGACGCCGTGGTGGCGAGCCCCGACGCCCGCAAGGAAGGCTTTGGTCAAATCGTTCCCGGGCGTCTGGCGCTGATGGCGTCGCAGGTGTCTGATGCCTACGGCACCAAGACCCGGGTCGATCCCGGCAAGATCTGGAACGGCTCCATGATGCCGGCCGCCGCCGACCTCAACGTGCTCCCACCCGCGAAGAAGTAAGGTCAGACAGGCACCTCTGGCCCAGGCCAGCCCCCCCCCGGCGGCTGGCCTTTTTTTCAGGAATTTTTCATGCAAACCGCCCCGCCCTCCGAACTCGCCAGCGACAAGCCCTTCGTCGATTTCGACCAGGTCTGGCTGGCCTACAACGACGACCTGCTGGCCAAGAACATCTTCGCCGTGGAGGACATCAACCTCAAAGTGAAGCGCGGCGAGTTCATCGCCATCGTCGGCCCATCGGGTTGCGGCAAGTCCACCTTCATGAAGCTCACCACCGGGCTGAAGATGCCCAGCATGGGCAAGATCCGCATCGACGGTCAGCCCGTCACCGGCCCGCTGAAGATCTCGGGCATGGCGTTTCAGGCGCCTTCATTGCTGCCCTGGCGCACCACACTCGACAACGTGTTGCTTCCGCTGGAAATCGTGGAGCCTTACCGCAGCCAGTTCAAGGACCGCCGCAAGGAATACGTGGAGCGCGCCGGTCGCCTGCTGGCCAGCGTGGGCCTGGGCGGCATGGAGAAGAAGTTTCCCTGGGAGCTCTCGGGCGGCATGCAGCAGCGCGCCAGCATCTGCCGCGCGCTGATCCACGAGCCCAAGATGCTCCTGCTCGACGAGCCCTTTGGCGCGCTCGATGCCTTCACCCGCGAAGAACTCTGGTGCACGCTGCGCGACCTGTGGGAGGCGCAGCGCTTCAACGTCATCCTGGTCACACACGACCTGCGTGAGTCGGTGTTCCTGGCCGATACGGTGTACTGCATGAGCAAGAGCCCGGGCCGCTTCGTGGTGCAGCGCGAGATTCCGATCCCGCGCACGCGCGATCTGGAGGTGACCTACACCAAGGAGTTCTCCGACATCGTGCTCGAACTCCGCGGCCACATCGGCGCCATGCGAACGCCAGTCAACCAATGAACGGACCCTCACCATGAGCTTGAACAAAAAACAGATGGAGCGCTGGTCGCCGTTTTTGCTGCTGCTGGCCATCATCGTCATCTGGGAAGTGATCACCAGCGGCTTCGGGGTTTCCGAGTTCATCTTCCCCAGCCCCTCGCGTATCTGGGAACAGACGCTCGAGCACAAGACCACCATCCTGGGCCACGCCTGGCGCACCTACTGGGTGACCATGGCCGGCTTCGGCATCGCCATCGTGGTGGGCGTGCTGCTGGGCTTTCTCATCGGCAGTTCGCGCCTGGCGTATGCGGCGGTCTACCCGCTCATGACGGCCTTCAACGCCCTGCCCAAGGCGGCCTTCGTGCCGATCCTCGTGGTGTGGTTCGGCATCGGCGTGGGCCCGGCCATCCTCACGGCGTTTCTCATCAGCTTCTTCCCGATCATGGTGAACATCGCCACGGGTCTCGCCACGCTGGAGCCCGAGCTCGAAGACGTGTTGCGCGTGCTGGGCGCCAAGCGCTGGGACGTGTTGACCAAGGTCGGCCTGCCGCGCTCCATGCCCTACTTCTTTGGCTCGCTCAAGGTCGCGATCACGCTGGCCTTTGTGGGCACCACCGTGTCGGAAATGACCGCGTCGAACGAAGGCATCGGTTACCTGCTGATCTCGGCCGGCTCGTCGATGCAGATGGGTCTGGCGTTCAGTGGTCTGCTGGTAGTGGGTGCCATGGCGATGGTGATGTACGAGCTGTTCAGCTGGATCGAGAAGCACACCACGGGCTGGGCGCACCGAGGCAGCCAGAACGGATGAACTTGACCCCCACGCTCCACCGCTGCGCGGGTCGCTGCCCCCCGAGGGGACGCGGCCTTGCTTGGGGCGGCCCGGCGCTGCGGCCATGACGGCTGATCAGGTTGCGAAGCACCTGCGCCGGGCGAACGGCGTGGCGCAACGCGCAGCCAGCATGGGCCGCCATCCGTTTGGGGCCGTGCTGGTGGCCCCCGACAACGAGACGGTGTTGGCCGAGCAGGGCAACATCGACACGGTGAACCACGCCGAATCCACGCTGGCGCGCACAGCGGCCGGCAACTGGCCGGGCGAGTACCTGGCGCGCTGCACGCTGGTGACCACCTTCGAGCCGTGTGCCATGTGCACGGGCACGATCTACTGGGCCAACATCGGACGGGTGGTTTATGGGGCGAGTGAAGAGGCGCTTCTCTCGCTCACAGGCAACCATGCAGAGAACCCCACACTGTCCCTGCCCTGCCGTGAGGTGTTGGCTCGGGGTCAGAATGCCGTTGAGGTTGTTGGGCCTGTTCCTTCACTGGAAGCCGAGATGTTGGAACCGCATCGCGGTTTTTGGTCTTCCCGTTAGTTTTTTGCCGGGTCGTTTTTCTTCGGAGGGTCCGGTCATCGGCGACCATGGGGCACGGCCGCCGATGACCTCGTTGGCGCTCGGTCTGTTGGCTCGCAAACGTCAGTTCAGGCTCGTGAGTGAGCGGCGCTCTGCGCAGCGGCATAAAGGAGGAGGGGCCGCAGGCCCCGGGGGACAGCCGCGTAGCAGGGCGCCGCTCGCTCACGAGCCCGCGAGGTGCAAGCCAGCAGTCCCCAAAACCCCAGCCCCTAAACTCAAAACATGCCCTGGCACGCCCAACTCGACCTCCACTACCGCCGCGACCAACAACGCACCGTGCTGCAGCACCGCCACACCGGCCCGCTGCGCATTCTGAAGAGCCTCTACCCCGAGGGCAACGGCATCTGCC
>JANPKR010000441.1:0-7077 GCA_031426175.1 Hydrogenophaga sp.
GGCGGAGTTGTCGATGGCGTCGGTGTAGATCAGGCCACCGGCCTGGGCAAACTCGATGCGGCCGTTCTGCGTGCAGCCGAGATTGCCGCCCTCGCCGAACACCTTGCAGCGCAGCTCGTTGCCGTTCACGCGGAAGGCGTCACCCGCCTTGTCGCCCACCTGCGCATGGCTCTCGTAACTGGCTTTCACGTAGGTGCCGATGCCCCCGTTGTAGAGCAGATCCACCGGGGCCTTGAGGATGGCGTTGAGCAGCTCGTTGGGGGCCATGGCGGAGGCATCCGTGCCAATGATGGCTCGCGCCTGCGGGCTGAGCGGGATGGACTTGGCACTGCGTGGGAACACACCACCGCCCTCGCTGATCAGGCCCTTGTCGTAGTCCTCCCAGCTCGAACGCGGCAGCTTGAACAGGCGCTCGCGTTCAGCGTAGCTGGCAGCAGTGTCCGGGTTGGGGTCGATGAAAACATGGCGATGGTCGAAGGCCAGCACGAGCTTGATCTGGGTGGACAGCAACATGCCATTGCCGAACACATCGCCCGACATGTCGCCGATGCCGGCCACGGTGAAGGGCTGTGTCTGCGTGTCCACACCCAGGCCGCGGAAATGTCGCTTGACCGACTCCCACGCGCCGCGTGCGGTGATACCCATCTTTTTGTGGTCGTAGCCGACCGAGCCACCAGAAGCAAACGCGTCACCCAGCCAGAAGCCGTAGGCCGCGCTCACGCTGTTGGCGATGTCACTGAAAGTGGCCGTGCCCTTGTCGGCGGCCACGACCAGGTAGGGGTCGTCCTCATCGTGGCGCACCACATCGGCTGGTGGAACAACAGCGCCTTTGATCAGGTTGTCGGTGATGTCGAGCAGGCCGGAGAGGAAGGTCTTGTAGCAGGCCACGCCTTCGGCCAGGAAGGCATCGCGGTCGCTCGCGGACGGGGCCTTCTTGAGCACGAAGCCACCCTTGGAACCCACAGGCACGATCACCGTGTTTTTCACCATCTGTGCCTTCACGAGACCCAGGATTTCGGTGCGGAAGTCCTCGCGCCGGTCGGACCAGCGCAAGCCACCGCGCGCGACCTTGCCACCACGCAGGTGCACGCCTTCCACGCGCGGCGAATACACCCAGATTTCGAACAAGGGTTTGGGTTCGGGCACGTTGGGGATGTCGCGCGGGCTGAGCTTGAAGCTCAAGCATTCTTTGCCGGGCTGGTAGGCATTGGTGCGCAATGTGGCCTGGATGGTGCTGAGGAACTGGCGCAGCACGCGGTCTTCTTCCAGGCTGGCAACGTCGGCCAGTTGGGCAACGAGTGCCTGCACCTTGGCGCTGATGCGCTCGGCGCGCTGATCGGCCCTCGCCGGGTCAAAGCGGATAGCGAACAGCTCGGCCAGGCCTTGCGCGATCGATGGGTTCTTGTTGAGCGTGTCTTCGATGTAGCTCTGGCTGAAGGCGAAGCCCAATTGCTTGAAATAGCGCACGTAAGCTCGCAGCACAGATATCGCGCGTGCATCGAGCTCGGTGGAGAGCACCAGACGGTTGAGCGCATCACTCTCCACCTCTTGCCGCCAGACCGCCTGGAACAGTTCCTCGAAGCGGAACTTGAGATGGTCCACGTCGAGCGGCTGCGCAAACTGCAAGCCCCAGTCGTGGATCCAGTAACCGGGTGCAGCAAGGTGATAGGGATGCTCATCGAGCACCCGTGCACCCATCGACTCCATCACCGGCATGGCATCCGACAGCGTGATCTTCTGGGTGGCATAGGTCTTGAAACGGACCTGCCCCTGGCGGTTGTAAAGCTTGAGCGCGAGCGGGCGCTGCTCACCCAATCCGCTGAGCACGGCTGCGTCGCTCGCGGCGGTGTCGGCGTCGAAGTGCTCGCGGTAGGCGGTCGGGAATGCCGCGACCAGGGCCTCCAGACCGTTGGTGCTGCGCCCGTTGTGGGCCAGCAGCACAGCGTTCACGCCGTCGACCCAACGCTTGCAGGCCTGCGCCACCCGGGCTTCGAGCTGGACCAGGTCCACCTGTGCGGGCAGCTTCTCCTTGGCCCGAACAATGTAGTGGATGCGCGCGAGCGCGCTGTCGGTGAGCATGGGCGTGAACTCGATCGACGCCGCGTCGAAAGCTTCGCTGAACAGTGCCCCGAGCTTCACGCGGAGCTCTGTGGTGTACACATCGCGCGGCACGTAAACCAGCAGGGATGCCAGACGACCGAAGGCACCGCGGCGCATGAACAGACGCACGCGCTGGCGCTCCTGCAGACGCAGGATGCCCATGGCGTGTTGCTCCAGCGTGGCGGCGTCGATCTGCAGCATCTCGTCCCGCGGGTAGGTTTCCAGGATCGCCTGCAATGCCTTGTGGGCATGGCTGCCTGTGACCACGCCGGCATGGGCCATGACCTTGGCGACGTGCTGGCGCACCACCGGGATCTGCTCCACGGAGGCAGCATAGGCAGCCGAGGTGTACAGGCCGAGGAAGCGGCTTTCACCAACCAACTTGCCAGCCGCGTCCAGTCGCTTGACGCTGATGGCATCAAGCCAGGCCGGGCGGTGCACGGTGGAGCGGCTCATGGCCTTGGTGGAAAGCACCAGACCGGGGTCGGAGACGAACTGCTCTGCGGGCTGGGCCGGAAGGACCTGGGTACCCGGCGCCTTGAGCAAGCCGAGCGCAGTGCCGTGCACGGGCACCAGCACCTTGCCCTTGAGCACGTAGTCTTCGGCCGCCAGAAAAGTGAAGTGGCCTTGCTCGAGCCAGGTCAGGAAGGACTTGGCTTCATCGGCCACCGACGCATCCAATGCGGTGAAGCTGGCGTTGAGCACCTGCACGCGGGAGAGCATGGCACGCCAGTCCTGCACGGCCAAGCGCACGTCCTGCAGGGTGTCTTCAATGACCTTGCGCAATTCGACTGCGTCGGGGTCGGAAGCGAGCCGGTCGCATTCGACCAGGATGCACGAAACGACCTGGCCCTCGTCAGCGCTGGCTTGTGCGGCCCCGGTGATCTGCGTGACATGACCCGCCGCGTCGCGCGTCACGCGCAGCAGCGGGTGCACGATCCAGTGCAGGGTGCGCCCACTGCGGTTGACTGCCATGCCCACCGAGTCCACCAGAAAAGGCATGTCGGGGTGCACGATCTGCAGCAGATGCGTGCCGCTCTCATGGTTGCCTTCACGTGGAAGGTCCAGCAGCTGCACGCGCACCTCGCCCGCCGACGAGGCGCCCAGCAGAGCCTGGTGCGCGGCGGCCATGGTCTGCAACAAAGCGGGGTCGCGGCTGCGCAGTTCCTCGGGGTCGGCGGCGGCGAAATACAGGTCCTGGAAACTCGGGGTCATGGTCGGCATCCTGTCAAACAAAGGGTGGGCAGTGGACGAGGTGTGCGCGATTCTAGGAGTGCCCCAACGGACAAAACAGTCCCAGACAAGGATTGCATGGCCCCATGCCATGGCTTCATGCGCCAAACGCATGATGCGCCCGCGAGGGTCGCCTGAGCACAAAAAAACCCCGCGGAGCGGGGTTGGCTCGAAGGCGCGCTGGCGGCTGCCAGATGGCTACTGCAGGGTTTCCTTGAGCGCCGGCAGCATCGGCAGCGCGATCACCTCGATGCCCTCTTCCAGCATGGCCAAGGCTTCCTGGGGGCTGGCCTGCCCCCGGATATTGCGGTGCTCGGTCTCACCGCTGTGCATGGCGCGGGCCTCGTCGGCAAAACGCTCGCCCACATCTTCGGAGTTGGCCACCACTTCGCGCAGCGCTCTGAGCATGCGGGCCTGAAGGGCAGCGAGTTCGGGGTTCGAGGCGTGGTTGCTCATCGCCACGGAAACGCTGGTCGACGTTGTCGACCCGGGATCGTCACGCCCGGCACGCAGGTTCAGCCGCGGCGCCGACAGCATCTTGTGGATGTGTGTATCGCCACACAACGGGCACGTGACCAAGCCTCGCCCCAGCTGACTCACAAAATCGCCTTCCGAGCCGAACCAGCCTTCGAATTCGTGCTGGTGGGCGCATTGCAGGTTGAGGACCTTCATGCGGTGGGTTGTCCTGCCAAAGGCGAGGCCGAGGTGTCTCCCCATTGCAGGGGCCATTCGCCGCTTTGAACGTTCTGCAACCACATCGACCCGATGAGGGTCTTGCTGTCAGTCACTTCACCGCTGAAACACCAAGCCCGAAGCTCGGCGGGGGTGGCGGTGAACACATCGAGAAACTCACCCTCGTCGAGCTTGCGCTCGCCCAGCGTGAGGCCCCGCGCGAACCAGATGTCGATGGTTTCATCGGAATACGCCACGGTGGGGGCCAGGCGTCCCGCAAAGGCCCACTCACGAGCGCGGTAGCCGGTTTCCTCCAGCAGTTCGCGCTGCGCGCACAAGAGGCTGTCTTCGCCTTCATCGAGTTTGCCCGCGGGAAACTCGATCATCACCATCTGCATGGGGTGGCGGAACTGGCGCTCCAGCACCACGCGGCCGTCTTCGAGCAGGCCGATGACCATCACTGCGCCTGGGTGAAGCACGTATTCCCGCGTGGCTTCACCACCATTGGGCAGGCGCACCGTGTCGCGCACCACATGCAGGAAATGGCCGCGCAGCAACTCGGCGCGTGAAAGCGACGTTTCAATCAGGTGGCTGTCGTCGTTCATCCGCGGTGGCGGTAGAGGTAGCGGTACACAAAACCGGGGAACGCCAATGTGATGAAGAGAGCGCCCGTGGTGGCGTAGAACTCCCAACCCTGAGGGGCGATCTGCCCTGCGCTCTGCTCCAGGGCCAGACCCAGAGCACCGACGATGAAATACAGCAGCACCATCTCGGCCAGACGAATCCAGAGTGTCTTGGGCAGCCGGCGCGGAATGACGGCCAGCCAGCGTTCGTTGATGAAGGGCAGGTTGGCGGCCACGAGCGCGGCGATCAACACGAGCCAGACGGAAAAACTGTGGTTCATGGTCGGTGTGTGAGCCGGTCCCACCGGCGAAGTTCACCGGATCAGGGCTGCGTGCATCAGGCCAGCAGCGCCGCCACGGCCTGCGCGCACAAGGCCATGAGGCCACCGGGCAGGATACCGAGCAACAGCACCAGCGCACCATTGACCGACAGCACGGAGCGGGCATCGAGACCGGCCTCGATGTCGGCGGTCTGCGTGGGCGCATCGAAATACATGACCTTGACGAGGCGCAGGTAGTAGAAAGCGCCGATCAGCGACATGATCACCGCGAACACGGCCAGCCCCACGTAGAACGCGCCGCTGGAAGCGAGCAGGGCCTGGAGCACAGACAGCTTGGCGTAGAAGCCCACCAGCGGCGGCACGCCAGCCAGCGAGAACATGCAGATCGCCATGACGCCGGCGTACAGCGGGCTGCGCTGGTTGAGACCGGCCAGGTCGCTGATGTTCTCGGACTCGAAACCACTGCGCGAGAGCAGCAGGATCACACCGAAGGTGCCCAGCGTCGTCAACACGTAGGTGATGACGTAGAACATGGACGACCCGTAAGCATTGGCCATGTTGCCTGTATCGCCGTTCACCACGCCGGCCAGCAGGCCCAACAGCATGAAGCCCATTTGCGCAATGGTGGAGAAGGCCAACATGCGCTTGAGGTTGGTTTGCGCGATGGCTGCAAAGTTGCCCACCAGCAGCGACATCACGGCCAGCACCGCGAGCATCTGCTGCCAGTCGAAGGCGAGTGGCTGCAGGCCCTCGACCAGCAACCGGATCACGATGGCGAAGGCCGCAAGCTTGGGCGCGCCGCCGATCATGAGGGTGACGGCGGTGGGTGCGCCGTGGTAGACGTCGGGCACCCACATGTGGAAGGGCACCACGCCAAGCTTGAAAGCCAGACCGGCCACCACAAACACCAGACCCAGCGTGAGCACCTGGGCCGATCCCTTGAGGGTGCTCTCGCCGCCGGCGATGGCCTGCATCACCTCGGGCAGCGACAGCGAGCCGGTGGCGCCGTACACCATGGACAGGCCGTAGAGCAGGAAACCGCTGGCCAATGCGCCGAGCACGAAATACTTCATGGCCGCTTCGGTGGCCTGCACATCGTCGCGGCGCAGCGCCACCAGCGCGTAGCTGGAGAGGGTGAGCAGTTCCAGACCAAGGTAGATCACCAGAAAGTTGTGGCCTGAAATCATCACGTACATGCCCAGCAGCGCGAACATGGCCAGCGTGAACATTTCTCCGCCGCGCAGCATGTCGCGCTGGCCGGCGTAGCCGCGGCCGTAGACCAGCGTGACCATCATGGCGATGGTGGCGAAACACTTGAGCCAGTTGCCCATGGGGTCGCTGATGATCATGCCGCCGAAGCCCAGGGTGGTGGTGCCCGACCAGGCTGCCATGGCCAACAGGAAAGCAACCGAGCCGAGCGACAGCAAGGTGAGCGCGTAGGTGGCACCACGCAAGGGCGTCTTCACCGTCAGATCGGCCAGCGCGATCACGCAGGCCATCGTCAGCAGGAGGATTTCAGGGTAGGCCGCGACCCAGCTGAGCTTGTCAATCATTGTTCGTTCTCTTGTGTCGTGTGGCGGGCCCGGCTCACTGGGGCAGTTTGGACGTGGCCACGTGGCGCAGCAGATCGGCCACGGAGGCGTCCATCACGTCGGTGAACGGCTTGGGGTACACGCCCATGAAGAGCACCGCCACGGCCAGCACCGCCATCACGAGGAATTCGCGCGCGTTGAGGTCGATGAGGCTCTTCACGTTGTCGTTGCCCACGGCACCCAGGTAGACGCGCTTGTACATCCACAACGAATAGGCGGCGCCGAAGATCAGGGCCGAGGCCGCGAGCAGGCCAATCCAGAAGTTGGCCTTCACCGCTGCAAGGATCACCATCCATTCGCCCACGAAGCCCGCCGTGCCCGGCAGGCCGCAGTTGGCCATGGTGAACAGCAGCGCGAAAGCGGCAAACTTGGGCATGGTGTTGACCACACCGCCGTAGTCCGCGATTTCACGCGAGTGCACCCGGTCGTACAGCACGCCGATGCCCAGGAACATCGCAGCCGACACAAAGCCGTGCGCAATCATCTGCACGATGCCGCCCGACACGCCAAGATCGCTGAAGACGAAGAAGCCGAGCGTGACAAAACCCATGTGCGCCACCGACGAATAGGCCACCA
>JANPKR010000442.1:0-2714 GCA_031426175.1 Hydrogenophaga sp.
ACCGGCGATGGCGTGCACACCGTGGCCCAGCTGGTGGAGGCGGTCAACGCCGATCCACAGCGCGGTGACGGCCACGCCACCTCGCTCACGCGCATGCGCATCGACGACATCGCCATGGCCCGCCTGCAGATCCAGGGCCACTCGCCGGACACGGTGCCGGCCAAGGGCGAGCGGGTCGTGCTGCGCAACAACGCCAACCTCTCCACCGGAGGTACAGCCACCGATGTGACCGACGACGTGCACCCCGAGGTGGCCGCGCGCGCAGTGGCTGCAGCGCGCATGGTGGGCCTGGACGTGTGTGGCGTGGACGTGGTGTGCGAGACCGTGCTCAAGCCGCTGGAAGACCAGAGCGGTGGCGTGGTGGAGGTGAACGCAGCCCCCGGCCTGCGCATGCACCTGAGCCCTTCGTACGGCAAGGGCCGCGCCGTGGGCGAGGCCATCGTCGACCACCTGTTCCCGCCCAACCAGAACGGACGCATTCCGGTGGTGGCCGTCACAGGCACCAACGGCAAGACCACCACCGCGCGCCTGATCGCACACCTGCTGCACACGCAGGGCCTTCGCGTGGGCATGACCAACACCGACGGCGTGTACGTGAACGGCCGCCAGACCGACAGCGGCGACTGCGCGGGCCCGCGCAGCGCGCGCAACGTGCTCATGCACCCCGAGGTCGACGCGGCAGTGTTCGAGACTGCGCGCGGTGGCGTGTTGCGCGAAGGCCTGGGCTTCGACCGCTGCCAGGTGGCGGTGGTCACCAACATCGGCTCCGGCGACCACCTGGGCCTGAACTACATCACCACGGTGGAAGACATTGCGGTGCTCAAACGCGTGATCATCCAGAACGTGGCGCCCACCGGTTACGGCGTGCTCAACGCAGCCGATCCGCACTGCGTCCGCATGGCCGAGGTGTGCACCGGCAAGGTGATCTTTTTCTGCAACGATGGCCACAACCCTGTGCTGGCCACGCACCGGGCGCAGGGGCGCCGCGCCGTGTGGGTGGAAGGCGGGAACATCATTGCCCTTCAGGGCGAACGCCGCCACGAGGTGGCCCTGGCCGACATCCCCATGACCATGGGTGGTCGCATCGGCTTTCAGGTGGACAACGCCATGGCCGCGCTGGCCGCGGCCTGGGGCCTGGGCATTCCGTGGGCGCGCATCCGCAAGGGCCTGGCCAGTTTCCAGAGCGACACCGCCAGCGTGCCCGGCCGCTTCAATCTGATGAGCCTCAACGGCGCCACCGTGATCGCCGACTATGGCCACAACCCGGATGCCATGCGTGCTCTGGTTGCCGCGGCCGAGGCCATGCCGGCTCAGCGCCGCACCGTGGTCATCAGCGGCGCAGGCGACCGGCGCGACGAAGATATCCGCGAGCAGACCCGCATTCTCGGCGCGGCCTTTGACGAAGTCATCCTGTACGAAGATGCCTGTCAGCGTGGCCGCACGGAAGGCGAGGTCACGGGCTTGCTGCGCCAGGGCCTGGAAGGCGCCACGCGCACGAGCCGCATCGACACCATCCAGGGCGAGTTCAACGCCATCGACACGGCGCTCGCGCGCCTGCAGCCCGGCGACTTGTGTCTGGTGCTGATCGACCAGGTGGAGGCTGCGCTGCGCTATCTGCGCGAGCGCTGTGACCCGGCGACTTCAAAGCCCCGCGCCACCGCCTGACCGGGCCCCGCGGCTGGGCGGGTGCGGCCCAGCCGGCCCAGGCGCTGCTCCACCCCGTGGTGGAAAGCCGCGCCGGCCAGGTTGCAGGCCAGCCAGGCGACCAGCACCCCGAGTGTCTGCACCCACGCGTCGGCGCTGGCGTATCGCGTGAACGCTGCGTTCACCACCAGCGCCACCGGGAAGTTGAGCAAAAACACCCCGTAGGAGATGCAGCCCAGGTAGCCCAGCGCTCGGCTGCGCGGCCAGGTGAAGAGCCAGCCGCTGCGGTGTGCCCAGGCCAGCGCCAGCGCCACGCCCAGCGCCAGCGCGATGCGGGCGCGCCAGTCCATGGCAAGCGCCAACCCGGTCAGAAGCGCCATGCCCACCAGCCACGCTGTTGCTCGGCGACCGGTGTTGGCGCGGCTCAACCAGTACGCCAGCGCGCCCAGTCCGTAGGCGCCGAAGAAATAAACAGCCCAGTTGTCCCAGTCGCTGTCGAGGTTGAAGTAATAGAGTGACGCGAGTGCCACGGCCGCCACCAGCAGCGACGCCGCCTCACCCAGCCGGCGCGCCAGCCACAACAAGCCCAGCAGCAGCGCGTAGAGCTGCACGTCGATGGCCACGTACCACACGCCCGCCGACAGCGAATCAACCCCCAGCAGGCTGTGCGCCAGCAGCGCGTGGGCCACGAACTGCCACAGGGTTGGCGGGTCCGGCAGGGAGTCGTGGGTCATCCAGGCGCGCGCGACTTCGGTGCACAGCATGGCCAGCAACAGTGCGGCCATCAGCGGCAGGCTCACCCGCACGAAGCGCTGCCAGAGCAGGGTCAGCGGGCGATCGCTGCGCAAGTGACCGTGGGGCGCCAGGCTGCGCGCTGCCAGAAAGCCCGCCACCACCAGAAAGACCTGAACCGCGATGCGGGCGTGCTGACTGAACCACGCCACCAGATCGGGGGCGAGCTGGTGCGTCCAGTCCGACATGGGGCCGTAGAACGCGAGGTGGTGCAGCACGATGAACTGCGAGCCGACGGCCTTGAGCGCGTCGATGAAGGGCATGCGCTCGGGGGTGGG
>JANPKR010000443.1:0-3640 GCA_031426175.1 Hydrogenophaga sp.
GCACAAACACGCGCTCGGTTTCACTCGGTCGGCCTTTGGCGTCGAGCAGGCTCACCAGGGCCTCGCCCACGGCGAGCTCGGTGATGGCGGCTTCGATGTCCAGTCCGGCTTTGGGGCGCATGGTCTGCGCAGTGGACTTCACCGCCTTCTGGTCGCGCGGCGTGAAGGCGCGCAGCGCGTGCTGTACGCGGTTGCCCAGCTGGCCCAGCACGCTGTCGGGAATGTCCAGCGGGTTCTGGGTCACGAAATACACGCCCACGCCTTTGGATCGCACCAGCCGCACCACCAGCTCGATGCGCTCGATCAGCACCTTGGGCGCCTCGTTGAACAGCAGGTGGGCTTCGTCGAAGAAAAACACCAGCTTCGGCTTCTCGGGATCGCCGATCTCGGGGAGGGTCTCGAACAGTTCGGAGAGCATCCACAGCAGGAAGGTGGCGTACAGGCGCGGCGCGTTCATGAGCTTGTCGGCCGCCAGGATGTTGATCACGCCCTTGCCGTCCACTGTCTGCATGAAGTCGCTGATGTCGAGCATCGGCTCGCCAAAAAACTGGTCGCCGCCTTGCTGCTCCAC
Source organism: Hydrogenophaga sp. (assembly GCA_031426175.1). Lineage (GTDB taxonomy): Bacteria > Pseudomonadota > Gammaproteobacteria > Burkholderiales > Burkholderiaceae_C > Hydrogenophaga. Next base: position 572 of record JANPKR010000443.1, read on the forward strand.
CTGCATCAGGCCGCGCTGGATCGCGCCGATGCTGGCCGCGCTGATGTTGCCGTACTCGGTGGTGAACTGCTTGGCGTTGTCGCCGATGTGCTGCAGCATGGCCCGCAGGTCTTTCATGTCCAGCAGCAGCAGGCCGTTGTCGTCGGCGATCTTGAACACCAGGTTGAGCACGCCGGCCTGCGTGTCGTTCAGGTTGAGCATCCGGGCGAGCAGCAGCGGGCCCATGTCGCTCACCGTGGCACGCACCGGGTGACCCAGCTCGCCGAACACGTCCCACAGCGTCGTGGGGCAAGCCTGGGAGGCGGGCAGGGTGATGCCGCGATCCTGCAGCACCTTGCTGATCTTTTCGCCGAAGCTGCCCTTCTGGCTGATGCCAGACAGGTCGCCCTTCACGTCGGCCATGAACACCGGCACGCCGATGTTGGAGAACTGCTCGGCCAGGGTTTGCAGCGTCACTGTCTTGCCGGTGCCGGTGGCGCCCGTGATCAATCCATGGCGGTTTGCGAGACCCGGCAGCAACTGGCAGGTGGTGGTGGCGTTCTGGGCGATCAGCATCGGTTCGGCCATGGCGGAGGTTCCTTGTGTGCGGGTTCAGGGCAGGGCGGGTGAAAACGTAAAATCGCAGGCTTATTAGATCAAAGCCCGAGCAGGCAAAAGGACAATTTCGTGGCCGGACACAGCAAATGGGCAAACATTCAGCACCGCAAGGGCCGTCAGGATGAAAAGCGCGGAAAGATCTGGACGCGCGTCATTCGTGAAATCACTGTCGCCGCGCGCCAGGGTGGTGGCGACCCGGCAATGAACCCGCGCTTGCGCCTGGCCATCGACAAAGCCAAGGCTGCCAACATGCCGGCCGACCGCATCAAATACAACGTGGAAAAGGCCTCCGGCACGCTGGAAGGCGTGAGCCTGGAAGAGATCCGTTACGAGGGTTACGGCATTGGTGGCGCGGCGGTGATCATCGACACCATGACCGACAACAAGGTCCGCACCGTGGCCGAGGTGCGCCACGCCTTCAGCAAACACGGCGGCAACCTGGGCACCGACGGTTCGGTGTCCTTCCAGTTCAAGCATTGCGGTCAGCTCGTGTTTGCGCCCGGCACATCCGAGGACAAGGTGATGGAGGTGGCGCTGGAAGCCGGCGCCGACGATGTGATCACCGATGCCGACGGCGCCATTGAAGTGTTGACCTCACCGACCGAATTCGAAGCCGTGAAGAACGCACTGGAAGCCGCCGGCCTCAAACCCGAGATTGCCGAGGTGACGATGCGCGCCGAGAACACGGTGGAGCTCGCCGGCGAGGACGCGGCGCGCATGCAGAAGCTGCTCGATGTACTCGAAGACCTGGACGACGTGCAAGGCGTCTTCCACAACGCCGAGATCAGCGAATGAAAGTTCTCGTCATTGGCGGCGGTGGCCGCGAACACGCGCTCGCCTGGAAACTCAAGCATGACGAGGGCGTGAGCCAGGTTTTCGTGGCCCCCGGCAACGCCGGCACGGCACGCGACCCGGATCTGATCAACCTCGACATCACCGACAAGGTGGCGCTGCGCGAATGGGCGCAGGCACATGGCGTGGCACTCACGGTCGTGGGCCCCGAGGCGCCCCTGGCCGCCGGTGTGGTGGACGAATTCCGCGCGCATGGCCTGCCGATTTTTGGCCCCACCAGGGCCGCCGCACAGTTGGAGAGTTCCAAGGCCTTCTCCAAGGCCTTCATGCAGCGCCACGGCATCCCGACTGCCAAGTACCAGGCCTTCACCGACCCGGCCCTGGCCCACGCCTACGTGGACGCCGAGGGAGCGCCCATCGTTGTCAAGGCCGACGGCCTGGCGGCCGGCAAGGGCGTGGTGGTGGCCATGACGACAGCCGAGGCGCACGAAGCCATCGACTTCATGTTGCTCGACAACACCTTGGGCGTGGCGCACAACGAAGGTGGCGCGCGCGTGGTGATCGAGGAGTTCCTCGAAGGCGAGGAGGCCAGTTTCATCGTGCTGTGCGACGGCGAGCACGCGCTGGCGCTGGCCACCAGCCAAGACCACAAACGCTTGCTTGACGCTGACCAGGGACCCAACACCGGTGGCATGGGCGCGTATTCGCCCGCGCCGGTGGTCACGCCTGCGGTGCACGAGCGCGCCATGAAAGAGGTGATCCTGCCCACGCTGCACGGCATGGCCGCCGACGGAATCCCGTACACCGGCTTTTTGTACGCCGGTCTGATGATCACCCCCGACGGCCGTGTGAAGACACTGGAATTCAACTGCCGCATGGGCGACCCCGAGACGCAGCCGATCATGATGCGCCTCAAGAGCAATCTCACGCAGGTGCTGCTCGCTGCCACGCGCACCGAGCTCGACCGCGTGTCTATCAACTGGGACCCGCGCGTGGCGCTGGGGGTGGTGCTGGCCGCTGCCGGCTACCCGCTGAACCCCCGCAAGGGCGACGCCATCGCAGGCCTGCCGGCAGACGCGCCCGACCGCATGGTTTTCCATGCCGGAACGTCGGGCTCTGCAGACGCACTGCAGGTCTCGGGTGGTCGCGTGTTGTGCGTTACTGCCCTGGCGGACACGGTGGCCCTTGCTCAGCAACGCGCTTACGAGGTGGTGGATGGCATTCGCTTCGACGGCATGCAGTGCCGCCGCGACATCGGTTACCGTGCACTGTGATCCCGGAAGCGTCCTTCGGTTGAGCCCCCAGCTCAGCCGCCCCTTTTCTGACGATGCTGTCAAACCATGAAACAGACTTCCCTGTCTTCCGTCCGCGAGTTCCTCATCGACCTGCAAGATCGAATCACGTCCACCGTGGGCATGGTGGACGGTGGCAGTTTCGTGGTGGACCGCTGGACGAAACCGCCGGGCGAAACCCTGCAGGGCAACGGCATCACGCAGATTCTTGAAGACGGCGCTGTGTTCGAGCGTGCAGGCTGCGGCTTCTCCCACGTCACTGGCCCGCGCCTGCCTCCCTCGGCCACCGCGCACCGGCCCGAGCTCAACGGCGCGCCGTTTGAAGCCATGGGCGTCTCGCTGGTCTTTCACCCGCGCAACCCCTACGTGCCCACGGTGCACATGAACG
>JANPKR010000444.1:0-7245 GCA_031426175.1 Hydrogenophaga sp.
CGGCGCGCCAAGCTGTACTACCTGCGCGACCGCAGCGGCAAGTCGGCACGTATCAAGGAAAAGCTGGGCGCCAAGGCTGCGTAAGCCATTGCTTGCGCTGCCAGCCAGAAAAAGCCGCTCCATTGAGCGGCTTTTTTTCGTCTGGCCTATGCTCAGCCACCCATGACCCAACTGCTGCCTGCGTTCGATCCTCGCTTGGTGCCTATCGTCAACGTTGACGAAATCACGCACCCCGCCCATCCCGAACGCCTCACTGCCCAAGGTTTGCGCCAGCTGTTTGCCAACCCGCCCAACTGGACGCCCGAGCTGGTGCGCGAGATCAAGTTCGCCAATCGGGTGCCGGCTCACGCGGCCGTGATGCTGCCGCTGGTGATGCGCGAAGAACTCACGCTGCTCTTGACGCAGCGCACGGCCCACCTTTCCACCCACTCTGGCCAGATCGCCTTGCCTGGCGGCAAGATCGATCCCACCGATGCCGACCCCACCGCCGCCGCGTTGCGTGAGACGTTCGAAGAGATCGGCATTCCGCCCGAGCGCATCGAGGTGCTGGGCACCTTGCCGGTGTACGTCACCGGCACCTCGTTCATCGTCACGCCGGTGGTCGGGCTGGTGCAGCCGGGGTTCGAGCTCGTGCCCAACCCCGACGAGGTGGACGACGTTTTTGAGGTGCCGCTGTCCTTCCTCATGAACCCGCTGCACCACCGCCGGCACGCGTTCGACTTCGAGGGCGTGGTGCGCGAGTGGTATTCGATGCCCTACCAGGACGGGGATCAGGAGCGCTTCATCTGGGGTGCCACCGCAGGCATGCTGCGCAATTTCTACCGACTTCTCACCGCCTGAGCGACCGCAGTGGCCTGCGCTGTGCAGGCCACTATGATCGCCCCATGGGATTTTTTGCCATCCTCATCGCTTTGCTGTTGGAGCAGGCGCGTCCATTGGCCTACGACAACGTGGTGCACGCCGCGCTGCGCGGGTGGTCCCGCACGGTTCGCCGCAACCTCGACGCAGGCGAGTCCTCGCACGGCTGGCTGGCTTGGTCTCTCGCCGTGGGTGTGCCCGCGCTCACTGTTGCGCTGGTGCACTGGGGCTTGTGGTGGTTCAGTTCGGTGCTGTCTTTTGTGTGGATGGTGGCGGTGTTGTACGTGACGCTGGGCTTTCGCCAGTTCAGCCACCACTTCAGCGAGATTCGCAGTGCGCTCGACGAGGGCAACGATGCCCTGGCGCGCGAGAAGCTCGCCGCCTGGCTGAGGGTGGACGCCTCCAGCCTGCCGCGTACCGAACTGCTGCGCCAGGTGATCGAACACTCGGTGCTCTCGGCGCATCGCCATGTGTTCGGTGTGCTGGTGTGTTTTGTGGTGTTCTGGGCCTTTGGGTTGGGACCAGCCGGCGCAGTTTTCTACCGCTCGGCTGAATACCTTTCGCGCAACTGGCGCTCTCGCCCCGATGGCACGCCGAGCGTGGCGTTGCAACTCACCGCCGCCAAAGCATGGGCTTTCGTCGACCATGTGCCCGCGCGCGTGACCGCGCTGGGCTTTGCGGTGGTGGGCAACTTCGAGGAGGCTGTGGCCAGCTGGCGCGGCGATGCGGAACGCTTCGCGCCCGGCAGCAACGGTGTCGTGCTGGCCGCGACGTCGGGTGCGCTCAACGTGCGCCTCACATCCCAATCCGATCTTTCGGTGGTACCCGAAGAGGGCGACCCCGGCAGCCGGCCTGAGCCTCAGCTGGCGCACCTGGGCAGCGTGGTGGGTCTGGTTTGGCGGGCCGTGGTGCTTTGGATGCTGTTGCTCGCGCTGGTCACGCTCGCCCGCTTCTGAGTCGGCTCAGTATTTGCGTTTGTCCGAGAGTTCGGCAAACAACTCCCGGTACAGTCGGTAGCGGTTCTCGCTGATTGCCAGCGCATCACCCCCAGTCACTTCCGCATCGCCCGTCTGCACATGCGCCACCACCGCACAGCCTGGCTCATGGAGGTGGGTGCAGTTGTAGAAGCGGCAGCTGCCCAGCGTGGCATTGAGGTCGGGCATCAGGTGCGCAAGCTGCATGGGCTCGATGTGGTTCAGGCCGAATTCCTGAAACCCGGGTGAGTCGATCAGCGCGGTGGTGCGGCTTTCGTCCACCCAGTACCAGCTGGTACTCGTGGTCGTGTGTTTGCCCGAATTCAGTGCGCGCGAAATCTCGCCGGTGAGCGCCTTGGCCGTGGGTACGAGGCGGTTCACCAACGTGCTCTTGCCCACACCCGAAGGACCCAGCACCAGGGTGCGCTGGCCGGACAGTCGCTGCTGCAGTGCATCGAGGCCGTCGTCGCGACTGGCGTCCTGTCCTTCGGCTTTCAGGCGCAGCGGCAGCACGGTGCAGCCCATGCGCCGGTAGGGGTCGAGCCTGGCCCATGCACGATCAAACGCAGGCTGCAGGTCGCTCTTGTTGAGCACGATCAGCACCTCGATGCGCTCGGCCTGCGCGGCGATCAGGGCACGCGCCAGCTGGCTCTCGGAAAATTCGGGGTCGGCGGCCACCAACACCAACACCTGGTCAAGGTTGGCAGCGAACGACTTGGTTCGCATCTCGTCTTGACGGTAGAACAGGTTGCGTCGCTCGTTCACGCGCTCGATGCTGCCCTCATCGCCGGTGACCTGCCACTGCACCTGATCACCCACCACAACCGGGTTCTTCTTGCCGCGCGGGTGGCAGATGCGGCGTTCGCCGTTGGTGCTTTCCACCATGCAATGGCGACCGTGGGCCGCCACCACCAGACCTGTTTGAAGATCGGCCATCAGGCCTTCTGCAATGCTTCCACTGCGCCTGCGCAGTGGAAGTCGCTCACCGAGATGCCACCCACGTCGTGGGTGTTGAAACGCACTGTGCAGCGGCTGTAGCCCAGGGTCAGGTCGGGATGGTGGTCTTCGCGGTGGGCGATCCAGGCCACGGCATTCACAAACGCCATGGTCTCGTGGAAGTTGGCGAAGGTGAAGGCCTTCTCCAGCGCACCATCAATCAGCTTCCAGCCCTGCACGGACTCGCCGTTGAGCTGGGTGAGCTGGCTCACGATTTCGGTCGCCGACAGGGCGCGGCGGTTCTGGTGAATGGGGTTCATGGATGGTTTCAGACAGCGGCTTGCAAGCGCGTCAGACGCTCGCTGGCCGGTGGGTGGGAGTAATAGAAGCGCGCGTACACCGGGTCGGGCGTGAGGGTGCTTGCGTTGTCCTTGTAGAGCTTGAGCAGCGCACTGGCCAGATCGGGCCCGTTGGTGTGCTCCACGGCATAGGCGTCTGCCTCGAACTCGTGTTTGCGCGAGAGCTGCGCCATCAGCGGCGACAAAAAGAAGGTGAGCAGCGGTACGACCATCATGAACAGGATGAGCGCCAGCGCGTTGTTGGGCGCGTCCAGCGACGGCATGACGCCCAGACCTGTGAAGAACCAGGCTTGGCTGGACACCCAGCCGAGCAACGCAAACCCCGCGAAGCTGAGCGAGAACATCAGCACGATCCGTTTGATGATGTGGCGACGCTTGTAGTGACCGAGTTCGTGCGCCAACACGGCGTCGATCTCCTCGGGACTGAGCTGCTTGAGCAGGGTGTCGAAAAACACCACGCGCTTGGCCGCGCCGAAGCCGGTGAAGTAGGCGTTGGCGTGCGCGCTGCGCTTGCTGCCGTCCATCACGAAGAGGCCCTTGGCAGCGAATCCGCAGCGCTGCATGAGTGCGTTCACGCGGGTTTTCAAGGTTTCATCGGCCAACGGCTCGAACTTGTTGAACAGCGGCGCGATCACCGTGGGGTAGAGCACAAGCGCGAGCAGGTTGAATGCCATCCAAACGCCCCAGGCCCAGAGCCACCACACCGGGCCGGCCGCGCCCATGAGCCAGAGCACCAGCGCGGCAATCGGCAGACCGATCAGCGCGCCGACCAGCGTGCCCTTGAGCAGGTCACCCAGCCAAAGTGAGGTCGTCATCTTGTTGAAGCCGAAACGTTCTTCGATGCGGAAGGCGGCGTACCAGCCCAACGGCAGAGTGATGAGGCCACCGATGATGGCAAACGAGCCCAACAAAGCGAGTTGCTGCACCATGCCGCCGCCCAGCGCCGCCAGCAGCGTCTGGTTGAGCCAGTCGAGGCCGCCGAGCAGCGTCCAGCCGAGCAGCAAGGCCGCGTCGATGGCGATCTCCAGCAGGCCGAAGCGCGTTTTGGTGATGGTGTAGTCGGCGGCTTTTTGGTGGGCTGCCACCGAGATGGTTTCGCTGAACGCTGCCGGCACGGTGCCGCGGTGGCGGGCCACATGCCGGATCTGCCGGCTGGCCAGCACGGTGCGGATGACCAGGCCAAGCACCAGCAGGGCGCAGAAGAGGGCGGTGAAGGTGAGCGATGCAGTGTCCATGGGTTGGGAGTCTATCGAAGAGCGCCTTCGATGAGGACCCTGGGGACAAGCTCCCCTGACCCCCGGGATCGGGGGGCAGCGGCCGATCGGTGAAAATCGCCAGATGACTTCAGCCCCCAACCCGGCCGACATGGCCACGACGATCGCCGCCACCGACGCCCCTTCCCTCGCCAAAAGCGACCAGAACCTGGTCTGGATCGACTGCGAGATGAGTGGCCTGGACCCCGAAAAGGAACGCCTGCTGGAGATTGCGGTGATCATCACCGGCCCGCAACTCACGCCGCGAATTGAAGGCCCGGTGTTGGTGATCCATCAGAGCGACGCGGTGCTGGGCGCCATGGACAACTGGAACAAGGGCACACACGGCAGGAGCGGTCTGATCGACAAGGTCAAGGTCAGCACCGTGAACGAAGAGCAGGCGCAAGCCGAGTTGCTGGCGTTCATCGGGAAGTACGTGCCCCGCAGCAGTTCACCGATGTGTGGCAACACCATCAGCCAGGACCGGCGTTTTCTCGTCAAGTACATGCCCAAGCTGGAGGCGTATCTGCATTACCGCTGCCTGGACGTCAGCACACTCAAGGAGCTGGCCAAACGCTGGCGGCCCGACGTGTACGAAGCGTTCAAGAAACACCAGAAGCACACCGCGCTGGCCGATGTGCACGAATCCATTGACGAGCTGGAACACTACCGCACGCACTTCCTGCGCTGAGGCGTTCCACCCTCATGCCCAAGAGCCCACGCGCCCGATTCATCTCCAGGCACCAAGAGGTGCTCCAGTTCGGCACCGCCGTGCTCTTTCTGCTTCTGGTGGGTGGGTATGCGTGGCTGACCGGCGGCGCATCGGGCTTGCTGTCATCCCCTGCGCTGTGGTTGCTGGTGGTGGCGGTTGCGATGGCCGGGTACATGGCCATGAACATCGGCGCCAACGATGTGGCCAACAACATGGGTCCGGTGGTGGGATCTGGGGCCATGTCGCTGGGCTGGGCGCTGGCGGTGGCGGCGGTGTTCGAGGCGCTGGGTGCCGTGGTGGCTGGTGGCGAGGTCATCGGAACGGTCAAGGGCGGCATCATCGACGCCCGCCAGATCGCCGATCCGAGCGTTTTCGCCTGGGTCATGTTCGCCGCACTCATCGCTGCGGCTCTCTGGATCAATCTGGCCACGGCGCTGGACGCGCCGGTGTCGACCACCCATTCCATCATCGGCGCTGTCACGGGCGCGGGCGTTGCAGCCGGGGGCTGGCGACTGATCAACTGGTCTGTGTTGGGCGATATCGCGCTGGGTTGGATGGTGTCGCCACTGGCAGGAGGCGCATTGGCGGCCGCTTTCCTCTACTTCATCAAGCGCAGCGTGACCTACCGAAGCAACGGCATCGAGGCGGCCCGGCGCGTGGTGCCACTGTTGATCGCCATGATGGTCTGGGCATACACCACCTACATGCTCATCAAGGGTCTGGGCCAGGTGCTGTACGTGGACCTGCCGGCGGCACTGCTTGCGGGCGCTGCCGTGGCGCTGGTGACCTGGTGGCTCATACGTGGGCCGATTCGGCGCATGGCAGCGCGTCATCAGAACAGCAAGAAGGCGGTCAACCACCTCTTCACCTGGCCCCTGATTGGCTCGGCCGCGTTGCTGAGCTTTGCCCACGGTGCCAACGATGTGGCCAACGCCATCGGTCCGTTGGCAGCCATTCACGAGGCGATCCAGGCCGGCGCCATCGCCACCCGGGCCCAGGCGCCGCTGTGGATTCTGGTGGTGGGTGCGCTGGGCCTTTCTCTCGGCCTCGCGCTGTACGGGGCCCGCCTGATTCGCATCGTCGGTCGCGAGATCACCGAACTCGACAACATTCGCGCTTACGCGATCGCGATGGCGGTTTCCTTCACGGTGATCGTGGCGTCCCAACTGGGCATGCCGGTCTCCACCACCCAGATTTCCATTGGTGCGGTGTTCGGCGTGGGGTTCCTGCGTCAATGGCTCAAGGGCAATTCCGCCAGGATGGAGGCCGAGGTGCTGGCTGGCCACTTGGGTCAGGACCGCACCGAAGTCGCCGCCTACCTGCAGCGTTTCGCAGCGGCAGAAGTGCGCGAAAAGAAGCGCATGCTGGCTGAGTTGAAGCAGCGCAACCGCCAAAGTGACCCCGCGCGGGTCGTAGAAAACGCCCTCTTGGTCAAGAAGGAACGCAAGGCACTGAAAAAGGCGGTCGCCAAAGAGATCGTGAAACGTTCGCTTGCCGTGCGCATCCTGATGGCGTGGATTGCCACTGTGCCTGCCACGGCGGCTCTCGCAGCCGTGCTTTTCCACCTCGTTCAGGCTGTGCTGAGCTGACGCAAAAAGAAACTTCAGGGTTTTCCCTGCGCTTCAGGCTATAATCAGCGGCTTCGCAGGCAACTGTGATGATTTGTGCATCTGCCTCACACACAGGCCCCCCGATTGCAACGGTGGAGCAGTCTCTCAAAAGACGGCATCACCCGCCAGACCCTTCGAGGTAAGGCCCAACGGATGGGGACCATTCGCTCCCAGTGTCACCGGAAATTTTCCAGGTTGACCCCAGGCGCGTAGACCGTTTGATGGTTGATGTTTTGTAACCACGAACGGATCTAGCGCCACGGAGCGGCCACCCCACTGCGGGTCGGCTGTTCTTCCCAGCGTCTTCATTCGATCAATTGCGCATTTTTTGGCGCATGGACGAAAATGTGCGACTCTTTTGAAACGATGGGCGAATTCACGCCTGAAACCTTCTCTGCCGACACCGACGCAGAGATCATCTCCACCACCGACACCGTCGAAGCCGCAGCGCCTGAAGTGCCCGCAGGCCCCAACGGCTTCGAGCTGCTGGGCCTGGCGCCCGAGCTGGTGCAGGCCTGTGTCGACTTGGGCTACCTGCAGCCC
>JANPKR010000445.1:0-2262 GCA_031426175.1 Hydrogenophaga sp.
TTCTTCACCTTCTACCCTGCTCATCAGAAGACGCTGGCCGTGGGCCAGCGGGTGCGCGTGCGCGGCGAGCTGCGCGGCGCGCGTGACGGGCAACTGGCGCAGATTGAAGGCACGGTGACCCACAGCGAGATCACGCAGCGCCCGCGCCGCCAGCTGCTGGTGACGCTGGACGACGGCACCGACACCTGCACCCTGCGTTTCTTCACCTTCTACCCTGCTCATCAGAAGACGCTGGCCGTGGGCCAGCGGGTGCGCGTGCGCGGCGAGCTGCGCGGCGGCTTCCTGGGCTGGACCATGGTCCACCCGGCGTTCCACGCGGCGGGCGGTGAGTTGCCCGATGCGCTCACGCCGGTGTACCCCACCAGCGCGCAATTGCCCCAGGCTTACTTGCGCAAGGTGGTGGCCAGCGGCCTGCGCCGTGCCGACCTCGGCGAGAACCTGCCACCGGCGCTGCTGGGTGGCCTGAACGCCGCGGTGCGCGGCACCTGGACGCTGCGCGATGCGCTGCAGTTCCTGCACCATCCGGGCGCCGACGTGTCGCTGGACGCGCTCGAAGACCGCAGCCACCCGGCCTGGCAGCGCCTGAAGGCCGAAGAGCTGCTGGCGCAACAGCTCTCGCAGTTCACGGCCCGGCAGGAACGCGCGGCGCTCAGTGCGCCGGCCCTCCGCGCCAAACCCGGTGGGCTGCACGAACAGCTGCTGGGCGTGTTGCCGTTTGCGCTCACCACCGCGCAACGCCGCGTGGGTGAGGAGATCGCACGCGACCTGATGCGCCAGATTCCGATGCACCGTTTGTTGCAGGGCGACGTGGGCTCGGGCAAGACGGTGGTGGCCGCGCTGGCCGCCGCCATCGCCATCGACGCGGGCTGGCAGTGTGCGCTGATGGCGCCCACTGAAATACTGGCCGAACAGCATTTCACCAAGCTCATCGGCTGGCTGGAGCCGCTGCTCAAGCCGCTGGGCAAACGCGTGGCCTGGCTCACCGGCAGCCAGAAGAAAAAGCAGCGCGGCGAGATGCTCGCGCTGATTGCGAGTGGGGAAGCTGCGTTGGTGGTGGGCACGCACGCCGTCATTCAAGACCAGGTGGTGTTCAGGAATCTCGCGCTGGCGATCATCGACGAGCAGCACCGGTTCGGTGTGGCGCAGCGGTTGGCGCTGCGCGGCAAGATGGGATCGGGCATGGCGCAGGGCGAGCCCCATCTCTTGATGATGACGGCCACGCCGATTCCCCGGACCTTGGCCATGAGCTACTACGCCGACCTCGACGTCTCCACCATCGACGAGCTCCCGCCCGGGCGCACGCCCATCGTCACCAAGGTGGTGGCCGACAGCCGCCGCGCCGAGGTGATCGAGCGCATCCGCTCCCAGGTGGCTCAGGGTCGGCAGGTGTATTGGGTGTGCCCGCTGATCGAGGAGAGCGAGGCGCTGGACCTGTCCAATGCGACCGCCACGCACGCCGAACTGAGCGAATCGCTTCCCGGCGTCCTGGTTGGGCTCCTTCATTCGCGCATGCCAGTGGCGGAAAAAAAGGCGGTCATGTCGCTGTTTACCGGCGGTCAGATGGGGGTGCTGGTCTCCACCACCGTGATCGAGGTCGGTGTGGACGTGCCCAATGCGTCGCTGATGGTGATCGAGCACGCCGAACGTTTCGGGCTCTCGCAACTGCACCAGCTGCGTGGGCGCGTGGGCCGTGGCACGGCGGCCTCGGCCTGCGTGCTGCTCTACACACCGCCCGACAGCGGCCGCCTCGGCGAGACCGCGCGCGAACGCCTGAAGGCCATGGCCGAGACCAACGACGGTTTCGAGATCGCCCGCCGCGATCTGGAGATCCGCGGCCCGGGCGAGTTTCTGGGCGCGCGCCAGTCGGGTGCGCCGCTGCTGCGCTTTGCCGATCTGGCCACCGACACGCACCTGCTCGAATGGGCACGCGCGGCCGCGCCGGTGATGCTGGCCGAGCACCCCCAACTGGCTGAGAAGCACATCGCGCGCTGGCTGGGCGGGAAGGCGGAGTTTCTCAAGGCCTGACGGTTTGCAGCGGCTTGTGTGGTCGGCTTCAACGACAGGCGCAAAATAGTCCCCCATGACGCTGACCGAACTCAAATACATCGTGGCCGTGGCCCGCGAAAAGCACTTTGGCAAAGCTGCCGAGGCTTGCTTCGTTTCGCAGCCCACTTTGTCCGTGGCCATCAAGAAGCTCGAAGACGAGCTGGAGCTCAAGATCTTCGAGCGCAACGCCAGCGAGATCAGCGTGACGCCGCTGGG
>JANPKR010000446.1:0-5318 GCA_031426175.1 Hydrogenophaga sp.
GTCACCGCGAAGTTCCGCGCCTACGACTCGTACGCCGACTCGTTCCGCGACTACGCCAGCCTCATCGGCAACAGCCCGCGCTACGACAAGGTCATGGACCAGATCGGCTCGGTGCAGGGCTTTGCTTCGGGCCTGCAGAAGGCCGGCTACGCCACCGACCCGCAATACGCCGCCAAACTCAGCCGCGCGATCAACACCACGCTGAGCCTGCAACGCGCTCAGGGTTGAAGACCACACCATGTCTGCACTCAACATCGGCGCCCGCGCCCTCACCGCCAACCTGGCCGCCCTGCAGGTCATCGGCAACAACATTGCCAACGTCAACACGCCCGGCTATTCGCGCCAGAACGTGCTGCAGCAGACGTCGGGCTACCAGCAGATGGGCAACGGCTTCTTCGGCAAGGGCATGGAGATCGCCACCGTCGAACGTTCGCACAACGCCTACCTCACACGCGAAGCCCAGATGGCGGGCTCCGTGGCTGCCGCAGACGCACTGCGTTACTCGCGGCTGCAGGCGCTGGAGGGCGCGTTTCCGCTCGGCACTGGGGGCCTGGGCGCAGCGCTCAACGACACCCTCAACGCCTGGGCCGACGTGTCCTCGTCACCCAGCAACCTCACCGCACGCGTGGTGGTGATCGCCAAGGGCGAAGAGTTTGCCGGCCGCCTGCGCAACACCGCCAGCCAGCTCGATGCGCTGTCGCTCAGCACGCAGCAGCAGGTCAAGGGATCGGTGGACGTGCTCAATGGTCTCGCGCAAGACCTGGCCAAGGTCAACCAGAAGATCATCGAAACAGCGGGTGACACGCACACCCCCAACGACTTGTTCGACCAGCGCGACCAGCTGCTGGGCGAACTCAGCAAACACATCCAGACCAGCTCGGTGGCCAACAAAGACGGCTCGGTGAGCGTGTTCGTGGCGGGCAGCCAGCCGCTGGTGCTCGGCCAAAGCGCCAACCGACTCGCCGTGAACCCGGACCCCGCCGACAACTCGCGCATCGCCTTGTCATTTGTGCAGGGCGGCGTGGCGACGCCACTGGCCGACGCCACGCTGGGCGGCGGCGAGTTGTCGGGCCTCATGAACTTCCTGAACAAGGATCTCACCGCGGTGCAGAACCAGCTGGGCCGCCTGGCGCTGGCCTCGGCCACCACGGTGAACAACCAGCACGCGCTGGGTGTGGACCTGCAAGGCAACCCTGGGCAGGACTTCTTCATTCCTCCCGCGGCTGCGCTGGGCAAGGCCAATCCTGCGAACACCGGCAACGCGGCGATCAGCGCCACCGTGACCGACCCTACCGCGTTGATGGCCTCGGACTACGAATTGCGGTTCGTCGGTACCGACGTGAGCGTGGTACGCCTGTCCGACGGTCAAAGCACGCTGCTGCCGGCGGCTTCAGCGCCGTACGACGTGGATGGCCTGCGCTTCAACATCGACGCCGGCGCTGCTGCCCCGGGTGACCGCATCCTTGTTCGCCCGTTTGAAGCCGCAGCGCGCAACCTGCAAGTGGCCATCGGCTCGCCCGACCGCCTGGCCGCAGCCAGCCCGGTGATGGTGACGCCCGGTGCGGGCAACAGCGGTGGCCTGAGCGTGGAGAGCCTGTACGCGGTGTCCAACTCGGCCAGCCTCACCGCGCCGGTGTCCATCACCTTCCAGGCCAATGGCACGTACGTGGCCACCGGCCTGGGCCCTGGCAATCCGCCGCCCGACAACGTGGGCCCGCCCGCCAGCTACAACTTCAAACCCGGCGAGGCCATCGTGCTCAACGGCTGGAGCCTCACTTTGCGCGGCAGCCCCGGCGCGGGCGACACCTTCAACATCGACCCCGCGCCCACCAGTTCGGTGGCGCAGAACGCCGGCAACGCCAGCGCCGTGCTGGCCCTGCGCGACCGCCCCACCTTTGAAGGCGTGGCCCTCGCCGATGGGTATGTGAGCCTGTTCTCCGACGTCGGCACCCGCGTGCAGGGCGCAAAGTTCGCCACCGAATTCTCGGGTCAGATCGCCACCGCTGCCGAGTCCGCACGCACCAACGTGTCGGGCGTGAATCTGGACGAAGAGGCTGCGCGCCTGCTGCAGTACCAGCAGGCTTATCAGGCCTCGGCCAAGTTTCTGCAGATTGCACAAAGCACCTTTGACAGCCTGCTGGCAACCGTGGGCCGCTGAAGCCCCCGCGCACCGGCCTGACAGGAACACCCCATGCGAATTTCCACCGCCAACAGCTACGACAACACCGTGAGCCTGCTGGCTCGCCGCCAGGCCGAGCTGGCAGCCCAGCAGGAAAAGATCGCCACCGGCAAGCGGGTGCAAAAGCCCAGCGACGACCCCGTGGCGGCCACGCTGGCGGAAACCGCACAGAACCGCTTGTCCCGCACGCAGGCCGACCTGCGTTTGCTGGAGACGTCGCGCAGCAGCCTGCAGCAGGCCGAAAACGGTCTGGCCGAATCGGGCGAACTCATCCAGAAGGTGCGCGACCTGCTGGTGAGCGCGGGCAACGCCACCTTCGGGCCGAGCGAACGCGAAGACATCGCGCGCCAGCTTGAAGGTCTGCGCGAACAGATGATCGGCGTGGCGAACCTCAAGGACAACGCCGGGCGCACGCTGTTTGGTGGCCTGGGTGGCTCGGCCACCCCGTTCGTGGACCTGTACAACCCCAGCGGCAACAGCGTTCAGTTCAATGGCCAGCGCGGCCAGGCCGCCGCGGGCAACACCTCGCTACCGCAGGCACTCGATGGCAACGCCATCTGGATGCGGGTGCCTCAGGGCAACGGCAGCTTCACGCTCAGCCTGGACCCTGGCAACACCGGCAGTGTGAGCACCAGCGTGGGCGAGGTCACCAACCCTGCCGCGCTCACCGGCGACGACTACCGCATCGACTTTGCCCAAGTGGCCGGGGTCATGCAGTACACCGTGACCAACGTCACCACGCCGGCGGCCAACCCCATGCCCGGCCAGACCGGTGTGCCTTACACCAACGGCATGACTATCGAATTCGACGGCCAATCCCTGCAGATGAACGGCCAACCCGCCGCAGGCGATCAGATCGATCTGGTGCCCAGCACGAACACCGACATCTTCCAGGTGGTGCAGGACGCAGTTGATGCCTTGCGCTACTCCGGCGCCAACAACAACGCCCACCGCACCCAGGAACTCGCACGCACCATGACCGAGCTCGACGCTGGCCACGACCGTGTGTTGCTCGCCCGCGGCCGTGCTGGTGAATGGCTCAACCGCGCCGACTCGCTCGACACCCTGATGGAAGACCGCAGCGTCGACCTCAAGACCGAAAAATCCCGCCTGGAAGACCTCGACCTGGTCAAGGGCATTTCCGATTTCCAGACGCAGCAGCTGGGCCTGGAGGCCGCGCTCAAGTCGTATGCACAGGTTCAGCGCCTGTCGCTGTTCCAGGTGATCAATTGACGTTTTTCCCATCATGCTGAGTCACACGGTCCTGGACAGCCTGGCCCTCGGCTACGAGCCGGTGTGGAACCGCGAACGCCAGCTGGCCGCGGTGCGCCTGTCGGTGCATCCCATCCACGCTGCTGCGGTGGACGCCGCCCACCTCATGCAGGCGCTCGGCGACGACTGGCCCGAGAGCGCGCCGGTGCTCCTGATCTCCATAGCATCGCCCCGGCTGTTGCAACAAGCGCTGGCCTGCGCGCCGCTGCACAACACCTGGCTGGAAGTGCCCGCAGAACCTTTCGACGCTCCCGAGAGCCTGGCCGCCTTGTCGGTGGCCAACCGGCGCGGCCACCGAATCGTTCGCCGCACCGATCTGCAAACACTGCGCCAAGGTCCCGGCATCGGCTTTGATGTGCGCAACCTCATGCAGCTCAGCCCGCAAGAAGCTGCCGACATCCTCCAGACCCTGTCCACCCCGGGCCTGCACCAGCGCAGCCAGGGCTTGCCACCTGCGCAGCTTTATCAGGGTGTGCAGACCCAGACCCTGGCCCGACACCTGCTGGACGACGCTGGTGCGTGGGGCCTGCTCGGCTGGCCTGATGCCGATGTGTTGCTCGCCCACCGCCACCAGCCCGTGTCGTGCGACCCTCGCGTGATCCGCCAGATCCTGCAAGCCATCAACGACGACTGTTCACTCGAGCGCCTGGAAAGGCTCGTGCGCCAGGACCCGGTGCTGGTCTACCGCATTCTGCTGCTGGTGAATTCAGCTGCGTACGGCGGCCGCCACGAAATCGGATCACTGCGTCACGCACTCATGATGCTGGGCTTCCGCGAACTCGGTCGCTGGCTGTTTGAACAAGCGCCCGGCAGCGAATCCGACAACGATCTCCAACCCGTGCGCGCGGCCATGGTCATGCGCGCGCGCCTGGCGCAACACCTGCTCGCCACCGGGTCTGAAGACAACCTGCGGCTGGAGGTCTACACCACCGCGCTGTTTGCGCACCTCGACAAACTGCTGCACGCTCCATTGTCCGAGCTGCTGCACAAACTGCCGCTCTCAGGACGCTTGTTTGATGCGGTCCTGCGGCACGATGGGCCCTACCACCCACTGCTCGACGTGGCGCGCGCCCAGGGTGAGCCTGCGCAACTGCACCGCCTGAGCGCTGTGTGCGACCGCAACGAAGTCAGCCTGGAGCAGGCCAACCGCGCGCTGATCCGCATGCTCGCCACCAGCCGTGATCACGCGGGTGTCAGATCCGAACGCATGATCTGAACGACCGGGCGCTACCATCGCGGCCATGACCGCAGCCACCACGCACAACACCCCCCACCACACCAGCGCCCTCGTGCTGTTCTCCGGTGGACAAGACTCCACCACCTGTCTCGCCCACGCACTCGAGCGTTTTCCGCGCGTGGAAACCCTGGGCTTCGACTACGGCCAGCGCCACAGCGTGGAACTGCAGGCTCGCCCCGTGGTGCTGCGCGAGCTGCGCGAGCGCTTTCCGCAGTGGGCCGAGCGCCTGGGCGAAGACCATGTGCTCGACCTCGCGGTGCTTGGCAAGGTGAGTGAAACCTCGCTCACGCGCGACATGGCCTTTCGCATGGAGAGCAGTGGCCTGCCCAACACCTTCGTGCCCGGGCGCAACCTGCTGTTCCTCACGCTCGCCGCCGCGCTGGCCTACCGCCGAGGCATCCAGGTCATCGTCACCGGCGTCTGCGAGACCGATTTTTCAGGCTACCCCGACTGCCGCGACGACACCATGAAGGCGCTGCAGGTCGCGCTCTCGTTGGGCATGGACCACCGCTTCCTCATCGACACCCCGCTCATGTGGATCGACAAGGCCGCCACCTGGCGCCTGGCCGAAACCCTGGGCGGCAAAACCCTGGTGGATCTGATCGTGGAACACACCCACACCTGCTACCT
>JANPKR010000447.1:0-1720 GCA_031426175.1 Hydrogenophaga sp.
GCCATCGGTGGTTTGTATCCCGTGGGGTGTGATGCGTTCGATGCCCTGCGTCACCAGCTCCACATGGGGTTGGCTGAGCGCACGGTAGAAGTCGTTTGAATAGATGATGCGTTTGCACCCGAGCGGATACGTCGGTGTGAGACGTGTGCGCAAGTCTTCATCGGGGATTTGCTTCAGCCGGTGCGCGGCCGCCGTCTTGAGCATGCCCTTGCGTGCCAGGGTGCCTTCATCGAAACCCCGGCGGCCCCACTCCAGCGCCTGCACCCAGCTCCAGCGCACCATCCGGTTGTACAGACCGGACTGGGCGAGCCAGCGATCGAGCGCGGTGTAGGGCCGGTCCAGGCGGGGCATCACCCAGTTGGCGGTGCGCTGGAAAACCTGCAGATGCGCTGCTTGTGCCGCAACCGGGGGCACGATTTGTGATGCCGTGGAACCGGTGCCGATCACCGCCACACGCTGGCCTTGCAGTGGGCAGGTCGCGTCCCAGCGGGCCGAGTGAAGCCGGCGACCCTGAAATTCGTCGAGCCCGGGAATCTCGGGCCAGCGTGGCTGACTCAGCGGGCCCGCGCTGCACACGAAGAAGCGCGAGCGCATGGTCTCTGCGTGGCTGGTGCTCAAGGTCCACTGGCCCGTGGCCTCGTCAAAGCTCGCTGAACTGAGCTGGGTGTTGAAGCGGATGCGGGCGGTGATGCCATGGCGCTCGGCCAGCTCGCGCATGTAGGCCTGGATCTCGGGTGCAGAGGCGAAACGCCGGGTCCAGCGCGGGTTGGGCGCGAAAGAAAACGAATAAGCCGGTGCCGGAACGTCCACGTGCGCGCCGGGGTAGGTGTTGTCCCACCAGGTGCCGCCCAGTCCGGCCTGTTTTTCCAGCAGCACAACGTTGTGGATGCCAGCCTGCTGCAGCTGGATCGCCATGCACAGGCCCGACATGCCCGCACCCAGGATCACCACCTCGTGCTCGGGCACGCCCTCACGCGCACGAGGCAGGTGCGCGTGCATGAAGGAGACCAGCCGCGTGATGGCTTGATCGGCGCTCTTGAGCACGCCACCGTGCAACTGGAAGACATGCCAGCGCCCCTGTGTGATCTCGCAGCGTGATGTCACCCCCGCGGATTGCAGGGCCTCGTGCAGTGCGAGCGCTTGATCGTGCAGCAACTCGTCGGTGCCGGCCTGTATGAGGGTGGGCGGCAGGCCCCGCAGATCGCCGCGAATGGGTGAAATGCCCGGTTCGGTGAGAGCGTGTGTGCCCCGGTAAAAGCCCGTGCATGCCAGCGCCCACGGCGCGCTGAGCATGGCCTCGCCACGGGGTGGCGTGGGCACAGGATCGGGCATCACGGCATCGGCCAGCGGTGAAAGCAGCAACAGGGAGGCTGGCGTTGCACCACCCGCATCGCGCAGGGCCAGTGCCGCGGCCAGCGCCAGGCCGCCCCCGGCCGAATCACCACCGATTGTGACCGGACCTTCAGCCGCCAGCGCGGCGAAGGCGGCCAGCGTGTCGTCGAGTGCGGCCGGAAAAGGGTGCTCGGGTGCGAGCCGGTAGTCCAGCACGAACACCGGCAGACCGCTGGCCCGTGCGAGGCGCGCCGTGAGGGCGCGGTGCGTGACAGGCGAGCCGATGCAGTACGCGCCGCCGTGCAGATACAGCAGGGTGCCGGCCGGGGTGCCTGCGGTGTCGACCTTGCGACTGCGCACCCACTCCCCCGACACGCCACCCACCATC
>JANPKR010000448.1:0-3632 GCA_031426175.1 Hydrogenophaga sp.
CAGGCCGCACATCTCGGGACCCGGTGCGAGCGAGCTGCACACCGCGGGCCGCTCGGGCAGGCCGAACAAGCGGCAGCGCAACTCGGTGTCCAGCTGCGGGCAGGCCACGCCGGCCGGCTTGCCCAGCGGCATGCCGGGCAGCGGGCTGCTGATGGATGGCGCGGTGCAGCAGGCGGCGCAGCCGGGGCGGCAGGCCGATCCCAAGTTCGGGTCGACGTTGGAAAGCATGGGGTGGATTGTCGTGCTTGTGAAACATGCCGGCGCTACGCTGACGCTTGTGCTCCGCCGGACCGGGATCTGCGCCACCGCGCAGCCGGGTTGCTGAATCCCGACGCCGACATGTTGTCCGTGAAATTCCTTGCCCCTGACTCCCTGATCGCACATCTGCACCGCTGGCGCCGGTGGGTCTGTGCGGCGCTGCTTTTGTTCCTGGGCGCGCTGGTGGTGAAGGCCTTGTTCACGGTCGTGGCGCAGATCAGTCACGGGCAGGTTGTCGAGGCGGTGCGGGCCACACCGGGGTCGGCACTGCTGTTGTCGGTGGCAGTGACCACGCTGGCTTACTTTGCGCTGACCTTCTACGACCGCACGGCGCTGGCCTACGTCGGCGTGCGCCTGCCCCACGCCGTGGTGGGGAAGACGGCGTTCATCGCCTACGCGCTGTCCAACACCATCGGGCTGGGCATGCTCACCGGCGGTGCAGTCCGCTTGCGTCTGTACGGCGCGGCCGGGCTGGAGGCCGGGGTGATTTCGCGTGTCATCCTCTTCAATGCCGCGGGTTTCACGGTCGGCACGACGGTGGTGGGCGCGGCGGCGATGGTCTGGGGCGCGGCCACTGCCCATGGGTTGTTGGGTGTGCCGGCTGTGCTGCTGCAGGCGGTTGGGGTCGGCGTGCTGGTGGCCACGGGCGGGTTCATGGTGGTGTGCTGGCGGAGTACCAAACGCCAGGCGTGTCCTGCAGCGGTGTTGCCCAGCCTGCGCGTTGCTGCGCAACAGTTGCTGGTGTCGACACTGGATGTGGTGGCGGCCGCGGCCGCGTTGTGGGTCTTGTTGCCATCGGGCTCGGTGGACTTTGCCCCGTTTGTGGGGTTCTTTGCACTGGCCATCGCGCTGGGTGCAATCAGCAACGTGCCTGCCGGTCTGGGTGTGTTTGAGGCCGTGATGTTGCTGGCGCTTGGCCAGCGCATACCGGCTGAGGAACTGGCTGGCGCCTTGGTGCTGTTTCGATTGATTTACAACCTGGTGCCCTTGGCGCTGGGCGTGTTCTGGCTGGCTGCAACCGAATGGCGACGGGGTGTGTCGCAGCTGGTACCGACGGCCGCCAAAAAGGACTTCCCTCTGGCCGAACCCGTCGCAAAGAGGCAGGCTGAACACATCTGAAGTGCTTGTTGACGGGCGTGCTCAGGGCCGCAGTCGCTGGCCAGCCCACAGCACCTGGTCGACCACGCCGTGCACGGCGTTGCGCGCAGGTTCGGTCACCAGCTGGCCGTCGGCGTCGAAAGCGTCTCCTGCCTTCGACAGCGCAAACTGCTTCGGTGCCACCCAGCACTGCAAATTCAATAGCAGCGGAGTCAGGTGCGACAGGCTTCTCAAGCCGCCCAGGGCACCGGGCGAAGCACTCAGCAAGCCCACCACCTTGCCCGCAAACGGCTTGGTGCCGCTGGACCAGAGCGGGTCGCCCTTGATGGGGCTGGAGACCCAGTCGATGGTGTTTTTGAGCAGGCCGGTGTAACTGCCGTTGTACTCGGGCGACGCGATGATCCAGGCCGGGTGGGCGTGGAAAAGCTCTTTGAGTTTCACGGCGGCAGCTGGCGTGCCGCGCGCTTCCAGGTCGGCGTTGTAGAGCGGCAGGTCGAAGTCGGCCAGCTCGATGTGGGTGACCTGGGCACCGGCGGTGGAGGCGTAAGCGGCCGCAGCGGTGGCGAGTTGGCGGTTGAAGGATTTCGTGCGCGTGCTGCCGGCGAAGACGAGGAGGGGTGGGGGTGTGCTCATGGGCCGATTGTGGATGAGGCTTGCAAACCCCGACGCTCAAGGGGCGGGGTCGGGCACAAACCGCGCGAAGGTGGGAAAATCCCGGGTTGCCCGCCCTCGGCGAGGCCCCCTGTTTGAATGGCGGACCCCTGCGGTCCCGGAGCACACGGTCATGTTGTACCCCCAGGAATTTGATGTCATCGTCGTCGGCGGTGGTCACGCCGGCACCGAAGCCGCGCTCGCGGCCGCGCGCATGGGCAGCAAGACGCTGCTGCTGACCCACAACATCGAGACGCTGGGCCAGATGAGCTGCAATCCCAGCATCGGCGGCATCGGCAAGGGGCACCTGGTGAAAGAGGTGGACGCCATGGGCGGCGCCATGGCGCTGGCCACCGACGAAGGCGGCATCCAGTTCCGTATCTTGAACAGTTCCAAGGGCCCGGCCGTGCGCGCCACCCGCGCCCAGGCAGACCGCGTGCTCTACAAGGCCGCCATCCGCCGCATGCTGGAGAACCAGCCCAACCTGTGGCTGTTTCAGCAGGCGGTGGACGACCTGATGGTGGAGGGCGACCGCGTGGTGGGCGCCGTGACACAGGTGGGCATCCGCTTCCGCAGCCGCACGGTGGTGCTCACCGCCGGTACGTTTCTGGACGGCAAGATCCACGTGGGCTTGAACAACTACGCCGCTGGCCGCGCGGGTGACCCGCCGGCCGTGTCGCTGTCTGCCCGGCTGAAAGAGCTGAAGCTGCCGCAGGGCCGCCTGAAGACCGGCACGCCACCGCGCCTGGATGGCCGCAGCATCGACTACAGCCAGTGCATCGAACAGCCCGGCGACGGTGTGCCCGGCGGCATGAACGCTGACAAACCGGTGCCGGTGTTCAGCTTCATGGGCAACACGGCGATGCACCCGCAGCAGGTGCCATGCTGGATCACGCACACCAACGAGCGCACGCACGACATCATCCGCAGCGGCTTCGACCGCAGTCCCATGTTCACCGGCAAGATCGAGGGCGTGGGCCCGCGCTACTGCCCGAGCGTGGAGGACAAGATCAACCGCTTTGCCGACAAGGACAGCCACCAGATCTTTCTGGAGCCTGAGGGCCTGACCACGCACGAGGTCTACCCCAACGGCATCTCCACCAGCTTGCCGTTCGACATCCAGTACCAGCTAGTGCGCAGCATGAAGGGGCTGGAGAACGCGCACATCCTTCGCCCGGGCTACGCCATCGAATACGACTACTTCGACCCGCGTTCGCTCAAGAGCAGCTTCGAGACCCGGCAGATTCAGGGCTTGTTCTTCGCAGGCCAGATCAACGGCACCACCGGGTACGAAGAGGCGGCGGCGCAAGGCATGTTCGCCGGCATCAACGCCGCGCTGCAGTGCCGGGGTGAGGGAGCCTGGCTGCCCGGGCGAGACGAAGCCTATTTGGGCGTGCTGGTCGACGACCTGATCACCCAGGGCGTGACCGAGCCCTACCGCATGTTCACCAGCCGGGCCGAGTTCCGCCTGCAGCTGCGCGAGGACAACGCCGACATGCGCCTGACCGAAGCAGGTCGCCGCATGGGCTTGGTGGGCGATGCGCAATGGGACGCTTTCTGCCGCAAGCGCGACGCTGTTTCACGTGAAACCGAACGCCTCAAAGCCACCTGGGTGAACCCGCGCA
>JANPKR010000449.1:0-4502 GCA_031426175.1 Hydrogenophaga sp.
CGTTTGATTTCCATGCCCACATCGCTGAGGGCTTGCAGCCCGCCGAAGCGTTTGGAGACATTGGCAACTTTGAGGATGGTTTCGGTCATTGAAGTTGCTCCGCTCACTTGGACAAGGACTTGCCATGCTCGGGGGCTGGCCACAAGCCTTTGGGACGGATCAACATCACGATCACCATGGCCAGTGCAATGAGCAACTGGCGCAGGATTTCAGGAGCCAGACGGCCGTCGGTCATGGCCGTGAGAGGGTGTGCCACATGGCGCAGCAGCTCGGGCAGCCCCGCCAGCAGCAAGGCGCCCAGCACCACACCCGGGATGTGCCCGATACCGCCGAGCACCACCATGGCCACCACCATCACCGACTCCATGAGCGAGAAGGATTCGGGCGACACGAAGCGCTGGAACGAGGCGAACAGAACCCCGGACACGCCACCGAACGAGGCGCCCATGCCGAAGGCCAACAGCTTCAGATTGCGTGTGTTGAGGCCCATGGCCTTGGCGGCAATCTCGTCTTCGCGGATCGCCATCCACGCGCGGCCAATGCGCGAATCCTGCAGGCGGTACGAAATGATGATGGCCGCCACCACGAAAAAGAGGAACAGGTAGTAGTAAAGCGTGACGGGCTGGAAGGTGTAGTCACCGATCGTCAGGCGCTTGCCCAGATCCAGCCCGAAGACGGAGATGGTGTCGATCTGGCTGATGCCTTTGGGCCCGTTGGTGATGTTCACCGGACGGTCCATGTTGAGCAGGAAGATGCGGATGATCTCGCCGAAGCCCAGCGTGATGATGGCCAGGTAGTCGCCGCGCAGCTTGAGCGTGGGCGCGCCGAGGATCATGCCCACGACCCCGGCCACCACGGCCGCCACGATCATCACGAGCCAGATGCTGTAGTGGATGCCCTCCGGGAACATGGCCTTGATCGCGGGGAAGGTGTCGGTGAGGTGGGGCGAACCCAGCAGCGCAAACACATAGGCACCCACCGCAAAGAACGCGATGTAGCCCAGATCCAGCAGACCCGCATAGCCCACCACGATGTTCAGGCCCAGGGCGAGCAGGACATAGAGCAGCGCGATGTCGAGAATGCGCACCCAGGAGTTGCTGCCGGTGGATTGCAGCAGGATAGGCAGCAGCAACAAGGCTGCACCCGCCAGCAGGAAAACGATCAGTTTGCCGGTTTTGGTGTTCATCATGGGATGTCTCCTGGCACTCAGGCGCGATCGGCCACACGCTCACCCAGCAGGCCCGAGGGGCGCAGCGTGAGCACGACGGCCAGCACGATGAAAGCGAAGATGTCGGTGTACTGGCTGCCCAGCACGCCGCCGGTGAGCTTGCCGAGGTAACCGGCGCCCAGCGATTCGATCAAGCCCAGGGCAATCCCCCCGACCACCGCACCGGCGAGGTTGCCGATGCCGCCCATGACCGCGGCCACGAAGGCCTTGAGGCCGGGCATGAAGCCCATGGCGTGCTGCACCGTGCCGTAGTTCGAAGCCCACATCACACCGGCAATGGCCGCCAGCATGGCACCGATGATGAAGGTGGCGGAAATGACCACGTCGGGTTTGATACCCATGAGCGCGGCCACGCGCGGGTTCTCGGCGGTGGCGCGCATGGCGCGGCCCAGATTGGTGCGGTTGACCAGCCACATCAGGAAGGCCAGCGTGATGACCGTGGTGGCCAGGATGGTGATTTGTGTGATGGAGATCACCGCGCCGCCGAATGCCACCGGCTCGGTCGGCAGCATGTTGGGATACGACTTGGGGTTGGGCTTCCAGATGATCATGGCAAACGTCTGCAGGAGCAGCGACATGCCGATGGCTGTGATCAGCGGCGCCAATCGGGACGAGTTGCGCAGCGGGCGGTAGGCCAGCTTCTCGATCGTGAAGTTGAGGGTGGCACAGACCACCATGGCGATGATCACCGCCAGCAGCAGCACGAGCCAGCCGGGCATGCCGGGTGTCGCGTCCTGCATCACGCCAATGATGGTCCAGCTGGTGAGGGCTCCCACCATGAGCACGTCACCGTGGGCAAAATTGATCAGCCCGATGATGCCGTAGACCATGGTGTAACCCAGAGCCACCAGCGCATACATGCTGCCCAGCACCAGACCGTTGATGATCTGCTGTAGCAAAACTTCCATGAGGGTTCTCCGTGTTTAAGACAGGCCGAATGTGATGGTTCTGTGGCGGCCGGTTTCAACCTAGCAAAAAACCCGCCAGACGTGGCCTGAAACCAGGACAGACTGCGGGTTGGTGGGCGGATTGTAGCGAGGGGGTCTGAGCCCCCCCATGCGTGTAAGCCCTTAGCGGACGCGGGTTTACCCTGATTTCCCATCAACGCCCCGGCTTGCATCAGTGCGTTAGGGAACTCATTAGTTGTTTTGATCGTTGCGTTTTTTGAGTTCGCGCAGCTTATCGGCGATGCGCAGCTCCAAGCCACGCTCAACTGGGCGGTAAAAGCCCGGCTCGGCCATGCCATCGGGCAAGTAGCGCTCACCGGCTGCGAACCCACCCTCTTCGTCGTGCGCATAGCGGTAGCCCTTGCCGTAATCCAGCTCCTTCATGAGTTGGGTCGGCGCATTGCGCAGATGCATCGGCACTGGGCGGGTCCCGTCTTTCTTCACGAAAGCCCTGGCCTCTTTGAAAGCCCTGTAAACCGCGTTGGACTTGGGTGCCACGGCGAGGTAGATGACGCATTCGGCCAGGGCCAGCTCGCCTTCGGGGCTTCCCAGCCGCTCGTACACCTCGGCGGCATCCAGCGCCAGCCGAAGGGCGCGCGGGTCGGCCAGCCCGATGTCTTCCGCTGCCATGCGGATGAAGCGCCGCGCCATGTATCGCGGGTCTGCACCACCATCGAGCATGCGCACAAACCAATACAGCGCCGCATCCGGATCGGAGCCACGCACGCTTTTGTGCAGGGCGCTGATGGTGTCGTAGAACTGCTCGCCACCCTTGTCGTAGCGGCGCATGCGCTCACCCAGCACCTTGAGGAGCCACGTGTCGGTGATCTCGGTGAGCTTCTCGCTGACGGCGGCCACGGCCAGCGTCTCCAGCGTGTTCAGCAGGCGGCGGGCGTCACCATCGGCGTAGGCCACCAATCGTTCGATGGCAACGGGCTCGATCGCCGGCACAGCATCGATGCCTTGCGCCTTCGTCACGATCAGCTTCAGATCGTCTTCCGACAACGGCTGCAGCACGTACACCGCAGCGCGCGAAAGCAAGGCCGAGTTGACTTCAAACGACGGATTTTCCGTGGTGGCACCGATAAAGGTGAACAAGCCGCTCTCCACGTGCGGCAGAAAGGCGTCCTGCTGGCTTTTGTTGAAGCGGTGCACTTCGTCCACGAACAGGATGGTGCGCTGGGCGGTCAGGCCATTTCGCGCAGCTTCGGCGCGCTCCACCGCCTCGCGGATGTCCTTCATGCCACCGAGCACCGCACTGATGGTGAGGAACTGCGCATCGAACGCGTCGGCCATGAGCCGCGCGATCGTGGTCTTTCCCACGCCGGGGGGGCCCCAGAGGATGCAGCTGTGCGGCTGACCCGATTCAAACGCCAGGCGCAGCGCCATGCCCTCGCCCAGCATGTGCTGCTGACCGATCACCTCGCCCAGGGAGCGTGGGCGAAGCCGCTCGGCCAGCGGCGCATGGGTGCTCGGGGCGGGCACGGAGTTCAGGGCCGCATGACCGAGGCGCCTGCGGGCGGCTCGAACTTGAAGTCGGCGGCCTTCAGCGGCGCGTTGGACTGCCAGTTGTTGAAGGTGAGCACTGAGCGCTGCCCCAGGCTGTCTTCGATGTCGAGCACCGAAATCTGACCCTGCTTGAAGCCCACGCGCACCATTTGCAACTGACCGTTGCGGTCTTTGGGCTTGGCCTCCAACCACTCCAGGCCGTCTTTGGCCGCGCCGGCTCTGAGCTCAAACGCGTCCGACAGGCCTTTGAGGTCGGTGCCCGCTGCGATCAGGGCGGCGGGCGTGCTGCCCAGCACCTCTTTTTGCCCACGAGCAGTCACCTGGTTCAGGTCGACGTCGTGGAGCCACAGCGTCTGGCCGTCGGCCACGATCGTCTGCTCGAACGGCTTGGTGTATTCGAAGCGGAACCGGTTGGGTCGAAGGAATTCAAAGGTGCCGGTCGAGGTCTTGCTGCGCGCCACTGGCTCGGTGGCGCGTTTGGGTGAGGTCACCACCTGGGTAAATCCGGCCTTGCCGCTGCTCACTTCACGCAGGAACTTCTCCAGGTCCTGCAGGCCATCAGCCAAAGCACCACAGGAGGCCAGAACGAGGGAGCCAAGGAGCAACAATTTTTTCATCATGGACATCAGATCCGGTTGGGCCGGCTCGGTTCAAGCCAGCGTCATTCGCCGCGCGCCGGCACCAGGATGTCCCGCTGCCCGCTCGATGTGAGGGCGCTCACCAAGCCTGCGTTTTCCATGTCTTCGAGCAAGCGGGCGGCGCGGTTGTAGCCGATCTTGAGCTTGCGCTGTACGTAAGAAATGCTGGCCTTGCGGTCC
>JANPKR010000450.1:0-2220 GCA_031426175.1 Hydrogenophaga sp.
TCTGTTGGGCACAACGCCTGCACTACACCCGCTCTACGCCGGAAAGGGCAGGCCTGCAAGCTGTTGGGGCGAACATTTGGTGTGCAGTCCTTGCGGAGTTCCGTCAGGCCCGGTGCGGGTCGCTGAGGTAGCCAGGAGGAGTGTCCATGTAGCCCTTGTCAGAGGGCCGGGCCGGTGCCGGAGGTGCTGCTGTCGCGCTTGCGGTGCAAAGCCGTGGATTATACCGCGCTGGCCGTATTTCGCTAGGTGGCTGTCGCGTTGGTTTTCAGGGCGGCCAGCTGGGCGCTCACGCGCTTGTAGTCGCCCAGGGCGCTGGGGTCGCCCCCGGCCACGCGGTCGGCCAGCTGA
Organism: Hydrogenophaga sp.; assembly: GCA_031426175.1. GTDB lineage: Bacteria > Pseudomonadota > Gammaproteobacteria > Burkholderiales > Burkholderiaceae_C > Hydrogenophaga. The sequence continues at coordinate 349 of JANPKR010000450.1, forward strand.
CGCGCCTGCGCTTCCAGCTCGTCCCGGCGCAGGCGGTTCATCACATCGCTCAGTTCCGACAACTCCGAGGCGGGGTCGTCGCTGGGCGGAACCTGCTCCACCTGCGTGCAGGCAAATACCTCGTGCTCGTGCCCGCGCAAGGCTTCCCGCAGGGCGGCCCAGGGCTGCGGGCCGTGTTCATGCAGCTGGGCTTCGAGCCACGCGAAAAGCGCGCCGTGTGGCGAGGGCAGGTGGGCCAGCAGGCTGTGGTCATCGGCCGAGAGCCTGTCCCAGGCTTGCGCGTTGGCCAGCAGCAGGCCCACGGCGCGGTCGGCGCGGCTGCCACCGGCGCGGCGCGTGCCCAGCATGCGCGGTGGGGGCGGAGGGCCCTTTTTCCACTTGCTGTTGCCCTTTTTGCCGTAGCCGCTGCCGCTTTCGCTGCGGTAGTTGCTGGCGCTGGACTCGTAGGCGCTGGACGACGATTCGTAGGAAGCACCACCGTCGTAGCCCGCGTCGCCCGATGGTTGCGCGGGTGCCTGTCCACGGGCCGCACGCGAGCCACCGGTCTGTTGCCAGAGTTGCAGCAGGTCCGAGCTGCCGATGCCGATGCCGGTGGACAGCTCGCCGATCAATTGGCGCTTCAAGGCACCGTCGGGCAGGGCGCCCCAGAGCGGGCGCGCCTGGCTGGCCATGCGGGCGCGGCCTTCGGCTGTGGTGAGGTCGCAGTCTGCGCCGGCGGCTTCGAGCAGGAAGCGCGATAGTGGCACCGCCTCCTTCACACACTGGGCGAAAGCGGCCTCGCCGTTGGCGCGGATGAAGCTGTCGGGGTCGTGTTCGGTGGGCAGGAACAGGAACTTCACGCTGCGCGTGTCGGTGGCCAGGGGCAGGGCAGCGTCGAGCGCCTTTCGGGCTGCGCGCCGGCCGGCACCGTCGCCGTCAAAGCTGAACACCACGCTGTCGGTGAAGCGAAAGAGTTTTTGCACGTGGTCGGGCGTGCAGGCCGTGCCCAGGGTGGCCACGGCGTTGGCAAAGCCGAGCTGGGCCAAAGCGACCACATCCATGTAGCCCTCTGTGACCAGCGCGTAACCGGCCACGCGGATGGCGGTGCGGCCTTCGAACAGGCCGTAGAGTTCGCGGCCCTTGCTGAACACGGGCGTCTCGGGCGAGTTCAGGTACTTGGGTTCGCCCTTGTCGAGCACGCGCCCGCCAAAGCCGATGCACTCGCCCTTGACGTTGCGGATCGGGAACATGATGCGGTCGCGGAAACGGTCGTAGCGTTTGGACTGGCCGTCTGCGCCTTTTTCATCTTCGTGTTCGATCACCATGCCGGACTCCACCAGAAGTGGGTCCTGGTAGTCGGGGAACACGCTGGCCAGCGCGCGCCAGCCTTCCGGGGCGTAGCCCAGACCGAAGGTCTTGGCGATCTGGCCCGAGAGGCCTCGGCCCTTGAGGTAGTCCACCGCGCGGGGCGCGGCCTTGAGGTGCTTGGCGTAGGCCTGCGCGGCTTTCTCCAGCACGTCGGTGAGGGTCACCTGTTTCTGGCGCTGTTGCGCGGCGCGTTCGCGGTCTTGAGGCGACGCATCGTCCTCCGGGATCTGCATGCCGGTTTGCTGGGCCAGGTCTTTGACTGCCTCGATGAAGCTCATGCCCGCGTGTTCCATCAGGAAGCCGATGGCGTTGCCGTTGGCCCCGCAGCCGAAGCAGTGATAGAACTGTTTCGTGGGGCTGACGCTGAACGAAGGCGACTTCTCCCCGTGGAACGGGCACAGGCCCATGAGGTTGGCGCCGCCCTTCTTGAGCTGCACGTAGCGACCCACCACGTCGACCACGTCCACGCGGTTGAGCAGTTCCTGGATGAAGGTCTGGGGGATGGCCACGGGGGTATTCTCTCGC
>JANPKR010000451.1:0-2836 GCA_031426175.1 Hydrogenophaga sp.
CACGTGACGGCCGCTGCTGCTGCAGCGACCTGATCGCTACAATCGCCCCACCACAAAGGGGACGATTTGAAATACCTGATGTGGCTGCTCAATGCAGCCATTTTTTTTGTGTTGTTCGCCTTCGCGCTGAACAACCAGGACAGCGTGACACTCAACCTGTTCTTTGGCGCCAGCTGGCAGGCGCCGCTGGTGCTTGTCATCCTGGTTGCACTGGTGCTGGGTGTTTTCCTCGGTGTGCTCGTCATGTTGCCGCTGTGGCTGAGAGCCAAACGATCGCGGCGCCGCGCTGCCTCGGCCGCTGCAGCCAGCACTTCTTTTGACGCCGACTCCACCCAATTCCCCGACCCCAACGACCGCCGCCATGGACTTTGATTTCACCTGGCTGCTCTGGGGTCTGCCCCTGGCGTTTGCAGCGGGTTGGGGCGCATCCCGCCTGGACCTTCGCCAGTGGCGCATGGAAAGTCGCCAGGCGCCCAAGGCCTACTTCCGCGGCCTGAACCATCTGCTCAACGAGCAGCAGGACCAGGCGATCGACGCCTTCATCGAAGCCGTGCAGGGCGACCCCGACACGGCCGAGCTGCACTTTGCGCTGGGCAATCTGTTCCGGCGCCGTGGTGACTATGACCGCGCGGTGCGTGTGCACGAGCACCTGCTCTCGCGCGCCGACCTCAGCAGCAAGGACCGCGACCGGGCACAGCATGCATTGGCGCTGGACTTCCTCAAGGCCGGTCTGCTGGACCGCGCCGAAGCCGCACTCAACAAACTCAAGGGCTCGGCGTTCGAGGGCGAGGCATTGCTGGCGCTGCTTGGCATCTATGAACGCTCGCGCGACTGGCCACACGCCAAGGCGATAGCCCTGCGACTGGAAGCCGCAGAGCAAGGCAGCTTCGCCACTCGACTGGCTCACTACCTGTGCGAAGAGGCCGACATCGCGCAGCGCGGTGGCGACAGTGCACACGCGCTGCGACTTCTCGAAGAGGCAGTCCAGCACGCGCCGCAGCTCTCGCGGGGATGGATGGCGCTGTCGGCACACAAGGCGCAGAGCGGAGATGCGACCGGCGCGCTTGACGCCCTGCTCCGCCTGAACCAGCACGCGCCCCAAGGTTTGCCATTGGCAGCGAGCGCGCTGGCCGACCTCGCACGACAAACAGGACGGCAGTCCGAGGCCACGGCAGTGCTGCAAGCAAGCCACGAACGCGCTCCATCAATCGACATCACGGAAGCACTCGCGAGCCTGTGCAACGAACCCGTGGACATGCGCAACCGCTACCTCGGTCACCTTGAACGCGAACCGTCGCTGGTCATCGCGGCAAAGTGGCTGACGGGCGAAAAACTGTCCAGCGAGATTGCCCAGGTTCAGGTGCAGCGCTCATTGGAGCAAGCCAGCGGGCCGCTCAAGCGCTACCGCTGCGCGGCCTGTGGCTTCGAAGCGCGCCAGCACTTCTGGCAGTGCCCCGGCTGCCAGGCCTGGGACAGCTACCCGGCGCGTCGGGTCGAGGAGCTGTAGGGCCGGTCAGCGCTTTCCGTAGCCGCCACCACCTGGCGTGTGAATCTCGAATATGTCGCCAGGTTTCATCTCGGCCTGACCGATGTGACCCAGTTCTTCGACCGTGCCGTCTGACCGCGCCACGCGGTTGATACCCACCTGGCCGGCCTGCCCACCAGCCATGCCGAAGGCGCCATGCAGACGCCCGTTGGACAGGATGCTCGCGGTCATGTCTTCCAGAAAGCGCACGCGGCGCACGCCGCCGTGTCCACCGTGCCAGCGGCCAGCACCGCCCGAGCCTTCGCGGATCTCGTAGCTCTCCAGCCGCACCGGAAAGCGGAACTCCAGCACCTCGGGGTCGGTGAGGCGCGAGTTGGTCATGTGCGTCTGCACCACGCTCGTGCCGTCAAACCCATCACCCGCCCCACTGCCACCCGAGATCGTCTCGTAGTACTGGTGCTTGGCGTTGCCGAAGGTGAAGTTGTTCATGGTGCACTGGCTCGCCGCCATCACACCGAGCGCGCCGTACAAGGCGTTGGTGATGCAACTGGACGTCTCCACGTTGCCCGCCACCACCGAGGCCGGCGGGTTGGGGTTGAGCATGGAGCCCGGCGGGATGATGACCTTGAGCGGTTTGAGACAACCCGCGTTGAGCGGGATGTCGTCGTCCACCAGCGTGCGGAACACATAGAGCACCGCGGCCATGCACACAGCTGTGGGCGCGTTGAAGTTGTTGAGCTGCTGGGCTGATGTGCCGGTGAAGTCGATCTCGGCGCTGCGCTGCTCGGCATTGACCCGCACCGCCACCTGGATCTGCGCACCGTTGTCCAGCGGGAGCGTGAACGCGCCGTCTTTCAGGCGCGTGATCACGCGGCGCACCGATTCTTCGGCGTTGTCCTGCACGTGGCGCATGTAGGACTGCACCACGTCCAGACCAAACTGTTCCACCATCTTGCGAAGTTCCTGCACACCCTTCTCGTTGGCCGCGATCTGCGCCTTGAGGTCGGCCATGTTTTGCTGCGGGTTCCTGGATGGGTATTCGCCGCTCTGCAGCAGCGCCACCATCTCGGCCTCGCGCAGCACGCCGCGGTCCACGAGTTTCACGTTGTTGATCTGCACGCCCTCTTCTTCGATGCGCGTTGAGAACGGTGGCATGGAGCCCGGCGTGGTGCCGCCGATATCGGCGTGGTGACCGCGCGACCCAACATAAAACGTCGGCTCACCGCCCAGGTAAACCGGCGTGATCACCGTCACGTCGGGCAGATGCGTGCCGCCGTGGTACGGATCGTTGAGCGCGTACACGTCACCGGGCTGCATCTTTCCAGCGTTCTCGCGGATCACGGTCTTGAT
>JANPKR010000452.1:0-6101 GCA_031426175.1 Hydrogenophaga sp.
CAGCGCGGCTCGGGCCAGTTCGACAAGGCCGAGAAGATCATCACCGACAACCGCGTGCTGTTCCACCGCGTGGCCAACACGCTGAACTACCTCGACATCAAGACCGTGGTGGTGAGCTGCGGCACCTGCTACGACCAGCTCCAGGGTTACGAGTTCGACAAGATCTTCCCCGGGTGTCGCATCATCGACATCCACGAATACCTGCTCGAAAAAGGCATCACGCTGCCGGCCGGGCAGGGCGGCTACCTCTACCACGACCCCTGCCACAGCCCTATGAAGCTGCAGGAGCCCATGAAGACGGTGAAGGCGCTGGTGGGCGACAACGTGCTCGAGAGCAAGCGTTGCTGCGGTGAGTCGGGCACGCTGGGTGTGACCCGGCCCGACATCTCCACCCAGATCCGCTTCCGCAAGGAAGAAGAACTGCTCAAGGGTGAAGCCGCCCTGCGCGCTGCCGGCACCGTCGGCGCCCAGGACAACGTGAAGATCCTGACCTCGTGCCCGAGCTGTCTGCAGGGCCTCACGCGTTACGGCGACGACCTCAACAACGGCCTGCTCGAAGCCGACTACATCGTGGTCGAGATGGCGCGCCAGATCCTGGGCGAAGACTGGTTGCCCACCTACGTGGCCAAAGCCAATGAAGGCGGCATCGAACGCGTGCTGGTCTGACCCCACAACACACAGAGACACATTCCATGGCCGGACTTGACAAGAACACCCCCTCGCCGCAATCGATCACGCTGCACCAGCAGTCGCGCGTGTTGGAGATCGGTTTCTCCGATGGCCAGGAATTCAAGATTCCCTTTGAGCTGATGCGCGTTTACTCGCCATCGGCCGAGGTGCAGGGTCATGGCCCGGGTCAGGAAGTGCTGCAGACCGGCAAACGCGAGGTCGGCATCGTTGCGCTGGAGCCGGTGGGCAATTACGCCGTGCAGCCCACGTTCTCCGATGGCCACAGCTCCGGCATCTTCTCGTGGGACTTGCTGTATTTCCTGGGTTCCAAGCAGAGTGAGCTGTGGGCCGACTACACCGCGCGGCTGACCGCTGCAGGCATGGAGCGCGACGCGCCCATGGTGGAAAAGGGCGGCCACGCCTGCGGCAGCCACTGAAGGCACGCCATGGCTGACACCCACTTCGGTTTCAAGACGGTCGACGAGCGCGAGAAGGCCTCGCGCGTGCGCAGCGTGTTCGACTCGGTTGCGCCCAAATACGACGTGATGAACGACCTCATGTCGGCCGGGCTGCACCGCCTCTGGAAGCGCTACACGCTCACCGTGGCCAACCCGCAACCGGGCCATCAGGTGCTGGACATCGCGGGCGGCACTGGGGATCTGTCGCTGGCCTTTGCCAAGAAAGTCGGGCCCACCGGGCGCGTGGTGCACACCGACATCAACGAGGCGATGTTGCGCGAAGGCCGCACACGCCTGCTGGATCAGGGCGTGGTGCTCCCCACTTTGGTGTGCGACGCCGAGAAGCTGCCGTTCGCCGACGAATCCTTTGACTTCGTCTCCGTGGCCTTTGGCTTGCGCAACATGACGAACAAAGAACATGCGCTCGCCGAGATGCACCGAACGCTCAAACCGGGCGGCAAACTGCTGGTGCTGGAGTTTTCCCGGGTGGCGAAGCCGCTCGAAAAAGCTTATGACTGGTACTCGTTCAACGTACTGCCCAAACTGGGCAAGCTGGTGGCCAACGACGAGGACAGTTACCGCTACCTCGCCGAGTCCATCCGCATGCACCCGGGGCAGGAAGCCTTGAGGCAAATGATGCGCGGCGTGGGCTTCGGTCATGTGGACGTGCACAACCTCAGCGCAGGCGTGGTGGCGCTGCACGTGGGCATCAAGTGCTGACCGGGGTCTTGGTTTTGGATTGAAGGAGACAGGGACATGAACAAGTTGTGGTCGGTGATGTTGGTGTGCGCCATGGCGCTGGGCTCGCAGGACGTCTGGGCCAAGCGCCTGGGCGGCGGCATGTCGATTGGAAAGCAGTCGGGCAACGTGACGCAGCGCAGCACCGCGCCAGCGCAACAGGCGTCGCCGCAGACGCCCACACAGAATGCTGCGGCCCGTCCCGCCACCACCAACCCCGCTGCCGCCGCTGCGCCCAAGCGTCCGTGGGGCGCCATGCTCGGCGGTCTGGCTGCCGGCCTGGGCTTGGCCTGGCTGGCGTCTTCGCTGGGTTTTGGAGAAGGCTTTGCACAGTTCCTGATGTTGGCCCTGCTGGCTGCAGTGGTCGTGGCCGTGATCGGCATGGTGATGCGCCGCCGCGCGGCGGCCAACGGCACTGGTAACCTGGCCTACCAAGGTGCGGGCGGCCCGCTCACCCAGTCGGGCAATTCCCAGTTCGACCCGGCCACGCCCCGCAGCTACTCGCCGCTGAACGTGGGCAACGACGCCTCGGCCCGGCCCTGGGAGCGCAGCGGTCCCGCCTCGCTCGACACGGCCCAGCCCTCCGCTGAGGGTGGTTCGATGATCGGCGCTGCGTTGATGGGCCGCCAGACCTGGGGTGTACCGGCGGGCTTTGATGTCGAGGGTTTCCTGAAGGCTTCCAAGGCCAACTTCGTGAGTCTGCAGGACGCTTGGGACCGCTCGGACATCCCGAGCCTGCGCGCCATGATGACCGACGGGATGCTGGAGCAGATCCGCAGCCAACTCGCCGAGCGCGAAGCCACCAGCGGTGCCAGCGTCAACAAGACCGAGGTCGTGATGCTCGATGCCCAGTTGCTCGGTATTGAAGAGCTGGACGACGATTACATGGCCAGCGTGGAATTCTCCGGAATGATCCGGGAAGACGTTTCCTCGGGCCCGAACCCGTTCCGCGAAGTGTGGAACATCACGCGTCCCAAAACCGGCTCGGGCGGTTGGTTGGTGGCTGGCGTGCAGGCCTTGCAGTAAGCCCTGCGGGCGGGCGCAAGACCCGACCCTGGCGGGGCAATGGCCGAACGCGCTGCCCGCCGTGTTTTATCCGTCAAAATCGGGTGGTCATGAAAAATGAACCACCCGTTTCTTCGTCAGGCCCCGACGCGTCCAGCGCCTCGCCCCTGAACTTCCTGCAGTCCCTGCTGGGCTCGATCCGACCGCCCGACTGGGTGGTGGACGAGTTGCAGAACCGTCTGGTGCTGTTCCTCAACCACGTGTTGATGCAGGAGCCCGCAGCCCAGGACCGCTTGAAGCGACAGAAGGGCAAGCCCGTGCGTATCCAGTGGGGCGACTTCCACCTCACGCTGGCGCCCACCGCGGCCGGTTTGCTGGAGCGTAGCGATTCAGGCGCCAAGCCCGAGCTCAGCGTCACACTCACCCAGACGTCGCCTCTGCAATTGGCGCAGAGCGTGCTGGCTGGCCAGAAGCCGGGCGTGGACATCCAGGGCGACGTGCAACTGGCGGCCGAGGTGGCCTGGCTGGTGGACAACGTGCGCTGGGATCTGGAGGAAGACCTGGCCCGCGTGGTGGGCGATGCCACCGCGCACACGATCGCCCGATTCGCGCGCTCGGCCGCGCAGGCGGTCAAATCGTTCGTGGACCGCATGCCCGAGGGCTTCCCCCCCCGGTCGCCTTTCGCTTCTGCGTCCGCGTCCGATGCCGGCGCGCCGCCGCGTGACGGCGGATCCAACGCATGACGCGCCTCTTTCGCGGCGCTTTCATCGTCTGGGTGGTGTTGCGCTACGGGCTGGACGAGCTGGTGCTGTCCAGCTTCCGCGGCCGCGGTATCCGTTTGCTCACGCGTATCGTCTCCATGGGCCGCAACCTCGATGCCCCGCGAGGCGAGCGGCTGCGCGAGGCGTTGGAGCGCCTGGGCCCGATCTTTGTGAAGTTCGGCCAGGTGCTCTCGACCCGGCGCGACCTTTTGCCGCCCGACATCGCCGACGAACTCGCGCGGCTGCAAGACCGCGTGCCGCCGTTCCCCAGCGAAGTGGCGGTGGCCAGCATCGAGCGCGCGTTCGGCAAGCCGCTGTCTCAGGTTTTCAGCCACTTCGAGCAAGTGCCGGTGGCCAGCGCGTCCATCGCCCAGGTGCATTTTGCGACCTTGCTGGACGGTAAACACGGTGGGCGCGAGGTGGCGGTGAAGGTGCTGCGGCCCAACATGGGTGCTGTGATCGACAAGGACCTCAGCCTCATGCGCATGATGGCGGGCTGGGTCGAGCGCTTGTCGGCCGACGGCAAACGCCTCAAACCGCGCGAGGTGGTGGGGGAGTTCGACAAGTACCTGCACGATGAGCTCGACCTGCTGCGCGAAGCCTCCAACGCCGCCCAGTTGCGCCGCAACATGCAGGGCCTTGATCTGGTGCTGATCCCCGAGATGCTCTGGGATTATTGCCACACCGAAGTGATGGTGATGGAGCGCATGTACGGCTTGCCGATCAACCGGGTGGATGAACTGCGCAAGCTCGGTGTGGACATTCCCAAACTTGCGCGCGACGGTGTGACGCTGTTCTTCACCCAGGTGTTCCGCGACGGCTTCTTTCATGCCGACATGCACCCGGGCAATATCCAGGTGAGCACGGCGCCGGCCACGTTCGGGCGCTACATCTCGTTGGATTTCGGCATCGTCGGCACGCTGACCGAGTTCGACAAGGAGTACCTTGCGCAGAACTTCACAGCGTTTTTCCGCCGCGACTACAAACGCGTGGCCGAGCTGCACATCGAGTCGGGCTGGGTGCCCGCCGGGACGCGGGTGGACGAACTCGAATCGGCGATTCGTGCGGTTTGCGAACCCTACTTTGACCGCCCGTTGAAGGAGATTTCACTCGGTCTGGTGCTCATGCGCCTGTTCCAGACCTCGCGCCGTTTTCAGGTGGAGATACAGCCGCAACTGGTTCTGTTGCAGAAAACCTTGCTCAACATTGAAGGTCTGGGTCGTGATCTTGATCCTGAGCTTGACCTGTGGAACACCGCCAAACCCTTCCTCGAAACCTGGATGGTTGAGCAGGTGGGGCCGAAGAAGCTGCTGCAGCAGCTCAAGGCCGAGGCGCCGCAATACGCCAAGCTCCTGCCCGCCTTGCCCCGCCTGCTCAACGACTACCTGCAACACAAACCGCACGAACTGCGGCGCGAACTCGACAGCCTGCTGGCCGAGCAGCGCCGCACCAACCGGCTGCTGCAGGCCATCGTTTACGGCGGGCTGGGCTTTCTTCTGGGCCTGATCGTGATGCAGGTGCTGGTGCGCGTGCGACTCTGGTGATCTGCAGCGGAGGGCACTGCAGGGCTGACACCCGGCCAAGCATGGGACACCCCCTCAATTTATAATGACGGGTTTTGTCCCGCTTCCCGCGAGGGAACACAGTGCACCCACCGGGTGGCTGGCCCGTTGGGACGTCCCCCCTCTTCATCAGGTTCACGCCATGCCCATCTATGCCTACAAGTGCGAGTCCTGCGGTCATGCCAAGGACGTGCTGCAGAAAATGTCCGACGACCCACTCACCGTGTGCCCTTCCTGCGGTCAGCCCAGCTTCAAGAAGCAGCTGACCGCCGCCGGTTTCCAGCTCAAGGGCTCGGGTTGGTACGTCACCGATTTTCGCGAGGGCAACAAGCCGGCGGCTTCACCGGCTGCTGACGGCGTGCCTGCCGCCGCAGAACCCGCCAAACCGACGGGAGACGCCGCTGCCGTTCCAGCACCCGCACCCGTGGCAGCACCTGCAGCCGCTCCGGTGTCTTCCACCCCGACCACAACGTCGGGCTCCTGAGCCGCACCCCATGCTGTCTTTGCGCAAATGGTTGTTCTCGGGCCTGCTGGTGCTGGTGCCCCTGATCATCACGCTCTGGGTGCTGGAGTGGGTGGTCAGCACGCTCGACCAGACCTTGCGCATCCTGCCCACCAGCTGGCAGCCCGACCAGTTGTTCGGAATGCACATTCCTGGCCTGGGCGTGGTGTTCGCGTTGGTGGTGGTGCTCTCCATCGGCGCGCTGGCGTCCAACATCATCGGCAACAAGCTGGTGAGTTGGTGGCACGCGCTCCTGCACCGCATCCCGGTGGTGCGCTCCATTTACTCGGGTGTGAAGCAGGTGTCGGACACGCTGTTTTCCGAGAAGGGCAACGCGTTTCGCAAGGCCTTGTTGATCGAGTGGCCGCACGAAGGCATGTGGACCATCGGTTTCCTCACCGGCGCG
>JANPKR010000453.1:0-6753 GCA_031426175.1 Hydrogenophaga sp.
GGGCGGTCGCATCAAGTTCGAGGCCTACCCGGCCATGCAGCTCGGCGGTTCGCCGGTGCAGCTGTTCGACCAGGCGCGCGACGGCGTGGTCGACATCGTCTGGACCTTGCCGGGCAACACGCCGGGCCGCTTCCCGCGCATCGAGGTGTTCGAGCTGCCGTTCATGATGAACAACGCCGAGGCCACCTCCAAGGCCTACTGGGAATACGTGCAGACCGTGGCCAAGGACGAGTTCAAGGACGTGCAGCCCATCGCCCTGCAGGTGCACGGCCCGGGCATGTTCCACATGCGCAACAAGCAGATCAAGACGGCGGAAGACCTGCGCGGCTCCAAGGTGCGCGGCCCCACCCGCCAGATCACCAAGATGCTGGGCTACCTGGGTGCCACGCCCGTGGGCATGCCGCTGCCGCAGATTCCCGATGCGCTGTCCAAAGGCGTCATCGACGGCTGCGTGATCCCGTGGGAAGTCGTGCCCTCGGTCAAGGTGCAGGAACTCACCAAGTTCCACAGCGAGTTCGACCCCGCTGGCGGCGCGCTCTACACCACCACCTTTGTGATGGCCATGAACAAGGCCAAATACGCCAGCCTGCCACCCGACCTCAAGGCCGTGATCGACAAAAATTCCGGCATGGAAACCTCGGCCTGGCTGGGCAAGACGCAGCAAGCCGGCGACGCTGCTGGCCGCGAATCGGCGGTGAAACAGGGCAACACGGTTTACACCATTCCAGCGGCCGAAGCGCAGGAGTTCCGCCGCAAGGCGCGCCTGGTGGAAGTCGAATGGATGCAGGACATGGACAAGCGCGGCTTCAACGGCAAAGAGCTGCTCGAGACGGCGAAGGCACTGATCGTGAAACACGGCAAGAAAGCCTGAGGTCATTGCCCCCACGCTCCGCCGCTGCGCGGGTCGCTGGCCCCCGCGGGGGCTGCCCCTCCTTGGGGCGGCCCGGCGGCAGGTCGTGTTCCTTTCAGAAAGCCGGGCCTTGGCCCGGCTTTTTTTCGTCGACACAGCACCCCGCTAAACTGGCTCAATGCTCCGACCACCCGCCAAACACTGCCGCAATTGCGGCACCGCTGTCGACATCCGCTTGCCCGATGACGGCGACACCAAACCCCGCGCGGTCTGTCCGGCCTGCCACCTGGTGCACTACGACAACCCGCTCAATGTGGTGGGCACGGTGCCGGTCTGGGGCGACACCGGTCAGTACGTGTTGCTCTGCAAGCGCAACATCGAGCCCCGCTTTGGCAAATGGACACTGCCGGCGGGCTTCATGGAGCTGAACGAAACCACCGCCGAAGGCGCAGCCCGCGAAACCGTGGAAGAAGCCGGCGCGCAATTCGAGATGGGCGATATCTTCACGCTGATGAACGTCTCGCGCGTGGGCCAGGTGCACATCTACTACCGCGCGCGGTTGCTCAGCGACATCTTCGACCCCGGGCACGAGACCATCGAAGCGCGTCTGTTCACCGAAGACCAGATTCCCTGGGACGAGATCGCGTTTCGCACCGTCAAGGAAACGCTGGAGCACTACTTCGCTGACCGCCGCCAGGGGCGTTTTGGCTTTCACGCGTTCGACATCGCCTGACCTGCGCACGCCAGGCGGGTCCACCACCGAATCCGCATGACCGCCGCCCGCACCTGGCCTCTTGTGCTGCGCCTGGGCACGGCGCAAACACTGGCCTGGGGCTCCACCTACTACCTGCCGGCCTTGCTCGCCCGGCCCATGGCCGAGGGCTTGGGCCTGCCCATCTCGCAGATCTGGATTGCGTTCACGGTGGCCTTGCTGGCCTCGGCAGCGCTTGGGCCGTTCGCGGGGCGTGCGATCGACCGCTGGGGGGGTCGCCCGGTGCTCATGGGCACCAGCGTTCTGTTCGCCCTGGGTCTGGCCAGCCTGTCGCAGGTGCAAGGCACCACCAGCCTGATGCTGGCCTGGCTGCTGATCGGTATGGCCATGGGAAGCGGGCTCTACGAAGCGGCATTTGCCGCGCTGGTGCGACTGCAGGGCACACAGGCCCGCGCAGCCATCACCGGCATCACGCTCATCGCCGGCTTCGCCAGCACGGTGGGCTGGCCACTCACCGCCCTGATGGAGGCCGAATTCGGCTGGCGTGGCGCCTGTCTGGCATGGGCTGGCCTGCACCTTCTGGTGGGGCTGCCTCTGAACGCTAGCATTCCACGCGCCTCAGCCTTGCCCGAGCCGCCGCTGCCGCAGGAGGGTGGCGCGGGCCCTGCTGCGCTGGCGCCGGTCGCGCCACCCCACCGCTTCACTGCCTGGGCCCTGGCCTATGTGTTCGCCGCCACCTGGTTCATCAGCACCGCGATGGCAGCACACCTGCCCCAACTGCTGGTGGCCAGCGGTGCCACGCTGGCCGGGGCGGTGGCCATCGGCGCGCTGGTGGGTCCGGCGCAGGTGGCGGGGCGCATGCTGGAGTTTGGCTTCCTGCGCCGGCTGCACCCCCTGCTGTCGGCCCGCACAGCGGCGCTGGCCCACCCGGTGGGCGTGGTCTGCTGGATGGTCTTCGGTCCGGTGGCCGGACCCGCATTTGCGCTGATGCACGGCGCGGGCAACGGCATCCTGACCATTGCCAAGGGCACGCTGCCGCTGGTGTACTTCGGGCCCGCGGGATATGGACAACGCCAGGGCATCATGATGGCTCCTTCGCGCGTGGCCCAGGCCTTTGCGCCGCTGCTGTTCGGCCTGTGCATCGAGCGCTGGGGCTCTGGCGCGCTGTGGATCTCGGGCGGGTTGGGGCTCAGCGCGCTGGCTGCGTTGCTGTGGTTGCGCACCGGGGCGCGCACGCCAAAGCGTTAGGGCTGCAAACCCGAATCCGACCAGCCCAGCAACTCTGCCAGACGTCGCACCACCCACACCGACTCGATCTCGTTCACCACCACTGGCTCGATGCGCAGTCCTTGCAGGCAGCGCGCGAGCACATCACTTTCGGCCAACCCGAGGCTGAACTCCATGTTGCGCGCAGTCTCGGTGAGCATCTGGGCCATGTCCTCGCACAGTTCGTAGCGAGCGGCCATCTCATCTCTGGCCAGGCTGGGCTTCTGGCGGCCGGGCAGCACATACAAGGCCATGAAAGAGGCGGGGATTTCAGTCTGGTTTTCGTCGGACATACCGCACTGTATTGCACCGGCATGGGCCTTCGGGCACGATCGGGCGGGTTCATCACAACCTTCACGCTTCGCGAGGCACACGGCATGGGTATCTGGCTCGAACTCGGCATCTTCCTGGTCATCCTCGGCTTTGGCGTCTGGCAGCTTTACGACGTGAAGAAGGTGATACGCGAACGCGAACAGCGCCAGGCGCGCGAGAAAGCCGCGGCCCGGGTAACCGACGAAGCGCCCGGCGAGCACCGGGCATGAACGCAGCGCGCCCCATTCCACCCACCCCCTCGAATCCGTCCGATCTTTCAGACGGAGACTGCTCGCGCATCATTGAAATGGCGTGGGCTGACGAGATTCCATTCGAGGCCATTCGCTACCAGTTCGGACTCAACGAGTCTGCGGTTGTCCGTCTGATGAAACGGTCCTTGAAGGCAGGTTCGTTCCGGTTGTGGAGACGCCGCGTCGAGGGCCGCGTTGCCAAGCACGAGCGCCGTCAGCTGGCCCGCTGAAATGCAAGCCGGCAGAAGCCCCCACATGACTTGCAACACCAGTGCCGACGGCGTGGAGCTGCTCCACCGCATCTGGACCGAACTGCAGCGCGCCACGGTGGACCGGCACCACGAATGGCGCACACCCGTGCTGGCCACGACCGGTGTGGATGGACTGGCCCAAGCGCGCACTGTCGTGCTGCGCGGCGCGGATGCCGGCAGCTCCCTGCTGACGTTCTTTACCGACAGCCGAAGTCCCAAGGTGACAGAGCTTCAAGCGGTGCCTGCCGCCATGTTCGTGTTCTGGAGCAAACGCCTGAGCTGGCAATTGCGCGCGCGCATCCACGCGCAGGTGCACACCCAGGGCCCGGTGGTCGATGCGGCATGGGATCGTGTTCGCCAATCAGCCGCTGCAGGTGACTACCTGGCTCCACAGGCGCCAGGTTCGGCCCGCAACCCATTCGAATCGGCCCCCACCGAGTCTCACCACCTGAGCGTGGTGACCGCACGCATCGAGCACATGGACTGGCTGGAACTCGCGCGCGAGGGACATCGGCGCGCGCGCCTTGCCGACGCAACCATGGCCTGGCTGGTGCCCTGATGTTCAGCGATGGGCGACCGGTTGCAGCACGGTACGCGCCAGACGGTCCACAGCAGCGAACAACTCCTCCACCGTGTTGGGCTTGTGAATCAACTCGCTCACTCCGGCCGCGGGCGCCTGCTCTCTCAGCTCTTCAGAGATGTAGCCTGAGGTGATGGCCAACGGCGAGTCGGGACGCAAGGCTTTGACGGCACGCGCAAAGTCCAGCCCCGACATGCCGGGCATGTTGTAGTCGGTGATGACCAGATCGAATGGTTCGTGACCGTCGCGGACTGCCTGCAGCGCCTGGGCGACATGGGTGAACACCGTGACGCGGTAACCCTGGCGCTGAAGCAGGCGCTCCATCAGGAACGCGATCATTTCGTCGTCGTCCACATAGAGGATGTGGGCGCTGCGGGGCGAGACCGGACGCGGGTCACGGGTGTGCGGCGCTGGCGAAGCAGCCTGGGCCACTGTCGCCCCCACCACCGCCGGAAAGCACACCGAAAACGTGGAACCCACCCCCGGCGCACTCTGGACCTCCAACACCGCGTCGTGGTCCCGCAAAATACCGTGCACCACCGCGAGCCCAAGGCCCGTGCCTTTACCTGGCGGCTTCGTGGTGAAAAACGGCTCGAACATGCGCTCACGTGTGTCCTCGCTCATCCCCTGTCCGTTGTCGCGCACAGTCAGCCTCACCCAGTCGGCCGGCAGCTCACCGGTTGAGGCTGGTTCTGTCAAGTTCTGTGCGGTCCAGACGGCGGGCACGCCACGGTGCGCCTCCAACCGGATCTCGACGCGCCCCTGAGCGGCGCCCTGAACCGCCTGCCAGGCGTTGGTGCACAGATTCAGCAGCACCTGCTCGATCTGGGTGGCGTCGGCCAGCACGCCAGGCACTGCGTCGCCAACGTGCAAGCCCAGCTCCACTCCCGCAGGCAGCGTGGCCCGCAGCAAGCGCACCGACTCCTGGACCACCGGCTCCAGGTCGATCACATGGCGCTCCAGCAACTGGCGGCGGCTGAACGCCAGGATCTGGCGCACCAGATCGCGTGCGCGCCGGCTCGCCTTGCGGATCTCCGTCAGGCTGGTGCGCGCAGGGCTGCCTTCGGGCACATCGTCCAGGGCCAGTTCAACGTTGCCGATGATCGCAGCCACGATGTTGTTGAAATCGTGCGCAACGCCGCCAGCGAGCGTGCCCAGGGCCTCCATCTTTTGCGACTCGCGCAGTTGCGACTGGAGTTGTGCCCGGATCGCTTCAGACTCGCGCCGCTCGGTCAGATCAAAGTCGATGCAATAAAACTCCGGCTCGCGACCGGGAATGTTCAGGTACACGTGGCTCGAATACACCTCCACCGACGTGCCATCCTTGCGCCGCAGGGTCAGATCGGCGGCCGGAATCGGCAGGCCGCTCTCGATCATCTCGGTCACCGCGCCGATCACGCCCGTCCGCATCTCCGGTGGAATGATCAGATCCAGCAAACTGCGACCGATCGCCTCTTCGGCGGTGTAGCCATACAAACGCTCCGAGGCCTGGTTCCAGTAGCGGGTGGTCAGGTCCAGCCCGTATCCCTGCACCGACACGTTGGGCACGTACTCCAGCAACTGCCGGAACCGCGCCTCGCTGTCGCGCATGGCATCACCCGAACGTTTGCTGTCCGTCACATCCACAATGACCGTATTCCAGACCACCCGGCCATTGGCCATGCGCTGCGGCCTCCCCGTGCCGTGCAGCCACTTGCGCTGCCCCGATCCCGTCGTGATGCGCCACTCCTGCACCCAGTCGTGCAGCGAACGCGCCGAGGCCAGCACCGACGCGCGCATGGCCGCCAGATCTTGCGCGTCCACCAGCGACCACAACAAATCGGGGTCCTGCTCAGCCGCCTGCGGCGAGACCTCCCAAAGATCGTGGCATCCCCGGCTCATCCAACCAATGCGGTGCTCACCCCCCGGCTCAAGCACATACTGCAACAACGCGCCGGGCATGTGCTCAGCCATCGCGGCAAAAGCGGGCTCGTTAGACGACGGACCAGGATCGGATCTGAAGTTCAAGGTCGGCCTCCAATGCGGTGGTGACAGTCCGTACAGTATCAACTGCTTACGCCATCCTGCTAACCCTTGCCCCTCCACCAAGATGACCCTCGACACCAACGAACCCATCCACCAAGACCGCTTGTGGAGCGACGGACACTGGACCGCACGCGTGATCAAGAACGAAGACGACGACGGCTGGGCGGTGGCCATGCATCTGGATGGCGCCGCAGAGCCGGCCCTGGTGGGGCCCTGGACCATGGGCCGCGACAAGAAAAACCCCAAGCCGCTCGACACCTCGGCCTTCAACACGCTGGTGAAAACAGCCAAGGAAGTCATCCGCCGCTCCGAGCAACAACTGCATGCACAACTCAACAAGAACGTTACCGTGACGATGGATGGCCAACGTGTTCGGGTCGTGCTGGCCATCGTGCCCGACGAAGAAGGCGCCACCGCCTCGCTCACTGCACTCGATGAGTTCGACGAAGAGCTGGCCCGGGTCCCCGCCCCCCCGACCTTCAAGCTCACGGTCGACAGTGCCCAGA
>JANPKR010000454.1:0-5325 GCA_031426175.1 Hydrogenophaga sp.
AGCCAGATGGCGGTGAGCACTGGCTGCAGGCCGACGATGAGCGAGGACAGACCCGATCCCATGCCCGCCTTGACCGCCATCCAGACACCGCCCAGGTAACCCGCATGCATGAGGACCCCGGTGACGGCCAGATGAGCCCACTGGGTGCGGTTGGTCGGCCACTTCACACCGGCCATGAGAATCCAAGGCAGGAAGCAGCCAATGGACAGCGCATAGCGCACCGCGAGGAACTTCATCGGCGGCGCGTAGGGCATGCCGTAGCGCGCAACGATGAAGCCGGTGCTCCATATCAGCACGAACACCCAGGGCATGGCTCGCAACCATGCGTTGTCTTGCGTCGGGGAATGCATGAGCCGTTGATGCCGTCAGCGCATTCAGCGGGATTTGGCGCGGATCTCGGGAATGGCCTTCTGCAGGTAGTACACCATGGACCAGACGGTGAGAACCGCCGAGATCCAGATCAGCCAGGTACCCCAGAGGTGGGTGTCGATCAGCTTGAACAGCGTGCCGTCAAACAGCAGGAACGGGATGGCCACCATCTGCACGGTGGTCTTGATCTTGCCAATCATGTGCACCGCCACGCTCTTGGTGGCACCGATGATCGCCATCCATTCACGCAAGGAAGAGATCGCGATTTCGCGGCCGATGATGATCAGCGCGACGAACACATCGGCGCGGTCCAGGTGCACCAGCACGAGCAGCGCCGCACACACCAGAAACTTGTCGGCCACCGGGTCGAGGAAAGCGCCGAAAGCCGAGGTCTGGTTGAGCTTGCGGGCCAGGTAACCGTCGGCCCAGTCGGTCAGCGCGAACACGACAAACATGACTGTGGCGATCAGGTTCTGCTGGGCCACGCTCATGCCTTCCAGATAGAACACCCCCACGATCAGCGGGATGGCCACGATGCGTGCCCAGGTGAGCAGGGTGGGGAGGTTGAAAAACATCGGCCGATTATGCGGGCTGGGTCAAGCAGCCACTTTCAATGCCACAGCCCCGTCCTGCCCACGCTGTGCGCGCCGGCGCGTGAACCTGCCCCGACCAGACCCGCGGACTTTTTCACGGACGCTCCGACTTCATGCCGATTTTCTCCGGCAAAAATGAATTCCAAACAACTACATGAATGACAATTTTGTCTGGATCATGAGTCCTTAAGAAACCATTTCGAGCACACATCGCACCAGCCACCTTGAACGCGAGCATCCACCTGACCATGGACCACACCTACCACCTGCAAGCCCCACAACTCACCGGCCAGGCCAATCGGACCAGCGAGGCATTCGGGGCGGCCGTGTGGTTGTGGATGCAACTGCCCCGCCACCGGCAGCTCACCATCAAGAACCTGGAGAAGCGCTTGCTGGAGCCCATACGGCAAGGTCAGTATGTGCTGGTCTGCACAGGCCAACACCACCGCCAGCGTGACCCGGTGGCCTTGCTGCTCTATGCCTGCCTCAATGCGCGGGCAGAAAGCCGCCTGATCAAGGATCCCACCACGCCGCTGGCGCCCGCCGACTGGCGCAGTGGCGACAGGCTCTGGCTGATCGACTGGGTCTCCCCCTTTGGTCAGTCGCTGCAAATGCGCCACCGCATGCTGGAGTTGTTCGCACGTCAGGCCGCACGCAGCCTGCACCGGCATCCCCAATGGAATGCGAGCCGGGTCAAGACGTGGCGAGGTGACACCTGCACCACAGATGCCGCACGGGCCTGGTGGGCGGAACGTCCGATTCTGAGCGGCCCCAGAAGCACGCCGTCGTTGCCCTGCGCCTCTGCCTGGGAACCCACCGTGCCTGCTGAACTGCTGCACCATGGGCTCAATGGCAGCACATTCGCTTGAGTTGCGATCAGTGCAGCGCGCGGTAGATGGCATCGGCCAACTCGGCCGAAATGCCTTCCACCGTGCAAAGGTCGTCCACGCTGGCTGACGCGACGCCCCGCACGCCACCAAAACGCTGCAGCAAGCGCGCCCGCTTCTTCGGTCCCACGCCCGGGATGTCTTCGAGCTTGCTGCCACCGGTGCGCACCTTCGCACGCTGCGCGCGCATGCCGGTGATGGCAAACCGGTGAGCTTCGTCACGGATCTGCGCCACCAGCATCAGCGCTGCAGAGTCGTGGCCCAGATAGACCTTGTCGCGACCGTCGGCAAACACCAGCTCTTCCAGCCCGACCTTGCGGCCCTCGCCCTTCTCCACACCCACGATCAGCGAGAGGTCCAGCCCGAGTTGCTGGAACACCTCTCGCGCCATGCTCACCTGACCTTTGCCGCCGTCGATCAGCACCAGGTCGGGCATGCGCGGGCCGGTGATGGACTCGGCGGTGGGTTCGGTCGTGACTTCATCGAGCGACTCGACGACCGCGTCGGCCAATTCCGCCGTCACGGCCGCTGGCGCGTCGTCCGATCGCATCGCCTCGGCGATCTTGCCGTAGCGCCGCAGCAGCACCTGCTTCATCGCGGCGTAGTCGTCGCCCCCGGTGATGCCCTCGATCTTGTAGCGGCGGTACTGGCTGTTCTGCATCTTGTGGCCTTCGAACACCACACACGAAGCCTGGGTGGATTCGCCGGCCGTGTGCGAGATGTCGAAGCATTCGATGCGCAACGCATCAAGCTGGTCGTCGGGCAGTTGCAGCGCATCGGCCAGCGCCCGGGTTCGTGCTTGCTGGCTGCCCTCTTCGGCCAGGAGTCGGGCAAGCGCGATGTCTGCATTTTTCTGTGCCATCTCCAGCCAGATACGGCGGTGCTCGCGCGGGTTGTGCACCGCGTTCACCTTGTTGCCCGTCTGTTCGGACAGCGCGTCCAGCAGCGCCCGACCCACCGCGTGGCTGGTCACCAGAATCTGGGGCATGGCGATGCCCAGGTAGTGCTGCGCAATGAAGGCTTCGAGCACCTGCACGGCCACGCGTTCGGCCGGATCACCGATGGGGCCATCACCCTCTTCGGAAAGGGCGTTGTCGATCGCGGTGGCGTCGTCCACGTGTGCGGGGAAGTAAGGCCGATCGCCCAGGTGGCGGCCGCCACGCACCATCGCCAGGTTCACACACGCGCGACCGCCGTGCACCTTCACCGCAAGCACGTCCACGTCCTTGTCGGACAGGTTGTCCATGGTCTGCTGGTGCAGCACACGCGAGAGCGCGGTCATCTGGTTGCGCAGCTCGGCCGCCTGCTCGAACTCCAGCTTGTCGGCGTGCCCCAGCATTCGCTGCTCCAGCGCATCGAGCACGGCCTGCGTCTCCCCGCGCAGAAAGCGCTCGGCGTCCCGCACGTCGCGCGCGTAGTCCTCGCTGTCGACCAGGTCCACACACGGACCGCTGCAGCGCTTGATCTGGTACAGCAGGCAAGGCCGCGTGCGGTTGGCAAACACCGTGTCTTCACAGGTGCGCAGGCGAAACACCTTCTGCAGCAGCGTGATGGACTCCTTCACGGCCCAAGCGCTGGGGTATGGCCCGTAGTAGCTGTGGCGCCGGTCCACAACGCCGCGGTAGTAGGCCATGCGCGGAAACGCGAGCGAGGGAACCGGCATCTTGGCCGAGGTGCGGAAGGTCTCGCGCGTGCCGGTGATCTTGAGGTAGGGGTAGCTCTTGTCGTCGCGGAACAGGATGTTGAACTTGGGGTTCAACGTCTTGATGAGGTTGTTTTCCAGCAGCAGTGCCTCGGCCTCGGAGCGCACCACCGTGGTCTCCATGCGCACGATCTTGCTGATCATGTGGCCGATGCGCGTGCCGTCGTGGCTTTTCTGGAAGTAGCTCGACACGCGCTTTTTCAGGTTGCGCGCCTTGCCCACATAAAGCAACTGACCCTGCGCATCGAAATAGCGGTAGACGCCAGGCAGCCCGGGCAGTGCGGCCACTTCGCTGAGCAGTTGGTCGGAATGGCTGGCTGAGTTGGGCGTGCTGGACATGGCCGCGTATTGTGCGCGGCCTGAAAAGCCTTGCCCCGACAATGGCGGCCATGCGTTGGGACATTTTCTGCAGGGTGATTGACAACTTCGGCGACGTGGGCGTGTGCTGGCGGCTCTCGGCCGAGCTCGCACGGCGCGGCGAACAGGTGCGCCTGTGGCTCGACGATCCACAGGCCCTGGCCTGGATGGCGCCCGGCGCGCTTGAAGGCCGGGTGGAAGGCATCGAGGTGCTGCACTGGACCACCCCGCTGTCCGACAGCCTGCCGGCCCGGTTGCCCCTCGCCGATGTGTGGATCGAAGCCTTTGGCTGCGAGCCGCCGCCCGAATGCATCGACAACCTGGCCACGCACCTGGCCAGTGGTGCACGCCCACCGGTGTGGATCAACCTCGAATACCTGAGCGCCGAGCCTTATGTGGAGCGCTCGCACCGCCTGCCCTCGCCGGTCATGAGTGGTCCGCTTCGAGGCCTCACCAAGTGGTTCTTCTATCCCGGCTTCACCGAGCGCACCGGCGGCCTGTTGCGTGAGCCCGACCTGCTGCAGCGGCAGGCCGCGTTTGACGCCGGAGCCTGGCTGCACAGCCTGGGTCTCTCAACTTCGTCACCCCGGGCCAGCCTGTTCTGCTATGAGCCCCCCGCCCTGCCCGAGGCGCTGCACCAGTCGGCGCAGGGGTCCTGGCAATGGCTGGTCACCCCCGGGCGCGCGTGGCGCGCCGCCCAAGCCGCACCGCAGGGCCGGCTGCACGCCCTGCCCTTGCTGACCCAGCCCGAGTTCGACCACCTGCTCTGGGCCTGCGACCTCAATTTCGTGCGCGGCGAGGACTCGCTGGTGCGTGCGCTCTGGGCCGGCCAGCCCCTCGTCTGGCAGATTTACCCTCAACACGACGACGCTCACCACGCCAAGCTGGAGGCCTTCCTGCAATGGCTGCAAGCGCCCGCCTCGCTTCGCGTGTTTCACCGCGCCTGGAACGGGATCGACAGCTCCGCTCCGGTGTGGCCGGACACCGGGACGCTCGACGACTGGCGCACCTGCGTGCTGGCTGCGCGCCAGCGCCTGCTGACCCAGACCGACCTGGCCACCCAGCTTTGCGGCTTCGTGCAGGGGAAGCGCTGAGGGAAAAGCGATAAAATTCGAGGCTTTGCGGAAATCCGGCCCGGCCTCAACGCCGGCCACCGCTTCCGCCAGCCGTCTGCCTCGCCGCACAGATCGCAGCCATCAGCTCAGTTCCCGGGTGTCCAGCCCACGCCGGGAGCACGCGGCCCAACCGTTGGAACCCTTATGAAAATCGCTCAAGAACTCCGCGCCGGCAACGTCATCATGCACGGCAAGGACCCGATGATCGTCCTGAAAACCGAATACAGCCGTGGTGGCCGTGGTGCCGCCACCGTGCGCCTGAAGCTCAAGGCCCTGCTCAACAACATGGCCACCGAAGTCGT
>JANPKR010000455.1:0-2349 GCA_031426175.1 Hydrogenophaga sp.
CCATGGCCGCGCAGGGCCTGGCGGCGGTTTACGTCACCATCACCTCGCTGGACGCAAAACTCACCCGCCTGCTGGAGCCGCGCGCCGCCGCACCCCACCGACGCTTGCGAACCATCCGCACGCTGGCCGAGGCCGGCATTCCGGTGGGCGTGAGCGTGGCGCCGCAGATTCCGTTCATCAACGACGACATGGAGCAGGTGCTGGAGGCCGCGTATGAGGCCGGCGCCCGCCGCGCTTTTTACACCGTGCTGCGCCTGCCGCACGAGCTCAGCCCCATGTTTCGCCAGTGGCTGGAGCTGCACTACCCGGACCGCGCCGCGCGCGTGATGGCCCGCGTGCAGGAGATGCGCGGCGGGCGCGACTACAACGCCGACTTCGCCCAGCGCATGAAGGGCAGCGGCGTGTGGGCCGACCTCATTCGTCAGCGCTTCGAGAAAACCTGCGATCGACTCGGCTACGCGCGCGAACGCGAGCCGCTGAAGACCACGCTGTTCAGGCCGGCGGGCCTGCAGGGGCAGCAGTCGCTGTTCTGAGCAGGTCCAGCGCATCGTCGCGCCAGTAGCCCAGCGCGGTGTAGTAGCCGTCCCACACGCAGCCGTTGCAGCCCCGGCCGCAACAGGTGGTGGGTTCGGGGGGCGGGGGGCGCAGGGCGGTGTCCAGATCGATGCCGCGGCGCCCCGCGCGTCCGCGCAGGTGCGCGATGAGTGCTGTGGCCGTGGCGCGGTCGTCCAGCCGCAGGTCGGTCAGGTGGTGGCGCTCGAAGCGCGGCTGCCTGCGGCCTTCGAACACGGCGACTTCAGAAAACATGGTCGCCGGGCGCACCCACCAATCCCAGCCGCCGTACAGCGCCCGGTACAGCGTCATGCCCTGCAGGGTTTCGCTGCAGCGCACCGTGTCCAGCACCTCGTACCAACCACCCTTGTAGTGGCGGTACAGGCCAGGCGCCGTGGGGTTCAACGGAGGCAGGTCGTGGTCGGTCATTGCGGGTGTCGGTGTTTGAAGTGCGTCAACGCATGCGCTGCCATGCCGCGCGCCAGTTCGGTGTCGCCCAGGAAGACGGTGCCCAGGCTTTCTCCGCGCAGCAGCTCGGCTTCCTCGTCGTTGTGGGTGCGCAGGACCACATCGATCCCGGGGTTGAGCGTTCGCGCAATCTCCACCATCTTGCGCACGCTCATGGTGTCGGGGATGGTGATCACGAGCACGGCGGCGCGGGCGATGTGTGCCTGGATCAGCACCTCGGGCGTGGACGCATCACCGCTGACCGCCGCGATGCCTTCCTTGCGCAGCGCGTCGACGATCTCGCGGTTTTCTTCGGCCACCACGAAAGGAATGCCTTGCTCGCGCAGCGTTTGCGCGATGCGCGCGCCCACCCGTCCATGGCCCACCAGCACCACCTGTTTGGCCAGCAGCGATGCATGCGTGGACGCGGGCAGCTCGGCCAGCGGGTCGTCGCGCGCTTCGAGCTGTCGGGCAAAGGCGGAGCGCTCGCGCACCCAGGCCTGCAGCGGCTCAACCGCCGAGAACAGCGCCGAGTTGGCCGCAATCGAAATGAGCGCGCCCGCGAGCACCAGGCTCTGACCCTCCACCGGCATCAGGTTGAGCGCCACGCCCAGGCCGGCGAGGATGAACGAGAACTCGCCGATCTGCGCCAGGCTCACACCCACGGTCAGTGCGGTGTTGAGCGGGTAGCGGAACAGCAGCACCAGCGCCACCGCTGCAATGGTCTTGCCCAGCATGATGATGGCCACCACTGCAAGCACTTTCAGCGGCTCGTTCCACACCACGGTGGGGTCGAACAGCATGCCCACCGACACAAAGAACAGCACGGCAAAGGCGTCGCGCAGCGGCAGCGACTCGTCGGCCGCGCGGTGGGCAAACTCGGACTCGCGCATCATCATGCCGGCGAAGAAAGCGCCCAGTGCGAACGACACATCGAACAGCTTGCCGGCGCCAAAAGCCACACCCACCGCCACCGCCACCACGCTCAGCGTGAACAGCTCCTGCGAGCCGGTGCGCGCCACCCACCACAGCGCCTTGGGCAACAATCGCCGCCCCACCACCAGCATGAGCACGATGAAAGCCGTGACCTTGGCCAGTGTGAGGCCCACCGCCTGCCAGACGTCGCTGCCCCGGGTGGCGGCCACGCCCTCGGCTGGCGCGATCAAACCGGCCAGCGCAGGCAGCAACACCAGCACCATCACCATGACCAGGTCTTCCACCACCAGCCAGCCCACCGCGATCTGGCCGTTGATGGATTTGAGCAGGCCCTTGGCCTCCAGCGCGCGCAGCAGCACCACGGTGCTGGCCACCGACAGGCACAGGCCGAACACCAGCGAACCCGCGAGGCTC
>JANPKR010000456.1:0-4404 GCA_031426175.1 Hydrogenophaga sp.
TGGTGGCCGGCGACTGGGAGACGCGCCTGCCGTTCCTGGCCACCAACCAGAAGCTGGTCAAACAGGTGGCCGAGCTGGAGCACAAGTCGCGCCGGCAAGATGTGCTGGTCGACGACGAACTCATCTACGCCTTCTACGACCAGCAGCTCCCCGCGCACATCTGCAACGGCGCCGCGTTCGAGCGGTGGTACCAGGAAGAGGTGCGCCGCAACCCGAAGCTGTTGCTGCTCACGCGCGAAGAGCTCATGCGCCACGAGGCCGCAGGCATCACCACGCAGGCTTTCCCCAAAACGCTGCGCCTGGGCGGTGTGGACTGCGCCTGCGAGTATTTGCATGTGCCCGGCGACCCGCGCGACGGCCTGTCGGTCACGCTGCCGATCTTTGCGCTGAACCAGGCCAGCGACGACCGCTGCGACTGGCTGGTGCCCGGCATGCTCAAGGACAAACTGCTGGCGCTGCTCAAGACGCTGCACCAGCGCCCACGCTCGCGTCTGGTGCCGCTGCCGGCCACGGCCGAGCGCTTTTCACAGACGCTGTGCGAGCCGGCCGCGTTCGGCGCGGGCAACCTGATGGACGCGCTGCTCAGACTGGTGCGGGATGCCACGCAGCTCGACATCCAGCGCAACGACATCAAGGTCGACATGCTCAGTCCGCACCACTTCATGCACCTTCGGGTGGTGGACGAACACGGCCGCCAGCTCGGTCAGGGTCGCAGCCTCGCGGCACTCAAGGCCGAGCTGGGCAGCCAGGCGCGCGGCGCGTTTCAGGCGCTGGCTTCGCTCAAGCTGGAGAGCCTGCGGCCAGCCGCTCCGCCTCAAGAGCAGCGGCCTGCGGCACTGGTGGTCAAAGCAGCCGGCAAGGCGGCACCTGCCACGCCTGCCGTGAGCGCCTCACAGCGCCACACCACCTGGGACTTCGGCGAACTGCCCGAACTCATGGAGATCCGCAAAGGCCAGCAGTCGCTGATCGGGTTTCCCGCGCTCATCGACGATGGTGACGCGGTGCGCCTTGAGGTGTTCGACGAGCCCGATGTGGCCAAGGCCCGGCACCGCGAAGGCCTGCGCCGCCTGTGCGCGCTGCAGATCCGCGACGCACTCAAGTACCTGGAGAAGAACCTGCCCGGCCTGCAGACCATGGCGGCGGCTTACATGCAGGTGGGCAAGGAATCGGGTGGTGGGGGCACGCTGGAAGAGCTGCGCACGCAGATCCTGGAACTCGCACTGGACCGCGCCTTTCTCGCCGAGCCCCTGCCCACCAACGAGGCCGCGTTCAAGCAGCGCGTGGACGAAGGGCGGGGGCGCCTCACGTTGATCGCCAGCGAGATATCACGCAGTGCCGGCGCCATCCTCACCGAGTACGCCGCCGCCGCGCGCAAGCTCAAGGACAGCAAACCAGCCACCGACGTGTCCACCGACGTGGGTCAACAACTGGCGCGGCTGGTGCCCAAGAAGTTTTTGCTGCAAACGCCCTACGCCCAGTTGCAGCACCTGCCGCGCTACTTGAAAGCGGTGCAGCTGCGTCTGGACAAACTGCGGGCCGACCCGGCACGCGACGCGTCAAGGCTGGCCGAGTTGCGACCGCAAGACCAGCGCTTCTGGCGCCTGGTGGCCGAGCGCAAGGGTGTGCAGGACGCGCGCCTGCAGGAGCTGCGCTGGTTGCTGGAAGAGTTGCGGGTGAGTTTCTTTGCGCAGGAACTGCGCACGCCGCAGCCCGTCAGCGTGAAGCGGCTGGACAAGGCCTGGGCCCAGCTGCAGCTTTGAAGTTCAGCGCGTCGCCAAAGCCACGCGCCCCTCGGTGACGCCCAGCGACGTGTTGGCCTGCAGTTGCTTCAGAACTGTCTCTGCGTCTTCACGCGTGGCGAGTTGGTTGATGCGGACCTCGAACTTGCCGTCTTTGGCCAGAACCTCGGCCGGATAGCCAGCGGCTTGCAGGTTGCTGCGCAACGCGTTGGCTTGAGCGCCGCTGGGCATCAGGCCCGCCACGGTGCGCCATTGGCCACCCTGCAACACGATGCCTTTGCCGGGTTGCATCTCGGCCTGGCCGATGAATTTGGCCAGTTGGTCCGGCGTGGCCTGACCCGCTGGTTTTTCAGGCTCACCGGTGAACACCACCCAGAATGCGCCGGGCTTGTCCAGCACAACGCCGGGCTTGGCGTCGCGCACGACCTCGACCTTGCCTTCGAACATGCACACCGCGTCGTGCGCCGCGTCGGTCATGCTCCAGAAATCGGTTCCGCGAATGCCCACGGTGGCGGTGGCCATCTTGAGGTTGAGATCGCGCTTGTGGCCCAGCGCCTTGCTGCTGTAGTCGGTGGCGTAGCGGAACACGCCGGTGACCAGGCGCAGCGTGGCTGAGATCTCTGACGGACCTGCCGCCTGCGACTGGCGCACCGTGAGTCCCTCGATCAAAAATTCGGTGTTCTCGCCGAGCTTGATCATGCTGCGGTCGGACATGCGCAGCAGCATGCGGGCGTTGCCAGCCGTGATGGCCTTGTCGGTGGTGCGCAATTGCACGCCCGGCTCGGCAGCACGGCGCTGACCATTGCGCTCGACCCAGGCGGGCAGCTGGATCGCCTCCACCACGGTGCCGGTGGTCGCGGCACGGGCAATTCCCTGACTGGCCCAGAGGCTGGTACCGAGCAGCAGCAGACCCAGGCCGCAGCGCACGAGAGGCCAGGGTGAACGGATGGCAAGGTGAGGGCGCGGTGTGGCTGATGGAAACATGAACGATCTCTTCAAATCGGGTGGCGGGTGAAAAAAACCAGAGCGGTCTTGACTGTATCTACGCTTACGGTCCTCTATCGGATGCAGCGCGCCGGCAAACAAGCTCTCAGTGATGCATTTCCGTGAGATATGTCGCGAACACAGTTCCCGGCTGTCAACCCGCCTTGTCCCCTGACGGGGGTGGGGCATGTCCGCGCTGGTTGACATTGCGCGGGCCGATGCGTTTCACTGCGTGGCAAGCCATGTTCATGGCCGTCGTTTCAACGCAGCGGGGACTTCAGATGGATCGTCGTGAGTTCGTGGAGGGTTGTGCGCTGGGTGCCGGGTCGCTGGCGGCCACATTGGCCAGCACGGCGTGGGCTGTTGACGCCAAACCCCGCAGCCACGGCCGCGCGCTGCTGGTGGACGAGCTGGGCAGACCGCTCAAGGCTGCGAGCCTGCGCGCCCAGACCAACTATGTCTTTCACTACCCCTTCGAGGCGACGCCGGTGTTCCTGCTCGATCTGGGCAAGGCGGCTGCGGCCACACAGCTGGTCACGCGCGACAAGCAGCCGTACCAATGGCCCGGTGGCGTTGGGCCCAAGCGCAGCCTGGTGGCGTTTTCGGCCATCTGCGCACACAAGCTGGTGTACCCCACCAAAGACCTGAGCTTCATCAGCTTTCGCAAGGGCGCGGCGGTGAATCCGCAGACACCGAGCAAGGGCAGCGACCTCATCCACTGCTGCGCCGACCACAGCCAATACGACCCGGCGCGCGGTGCCCAGGTGCTGGCCGGGCCCGCCGAGCAACCGCTCTGTGCTGTGCTCCTGGAGCACGACGCGAAGACCGATCAGCTCACCGCCACCGGCACGCTCGGCGGCGAGTTGTTCGATGACTTTTTCAAGAAGTACGAGATGAAGCTGAGTCTGGAGGTGGGGCCGAACGCGAAGCAGACGGTGGCTGGCCGCAGCACGGTGCGCGAACTGGAGCAGTTCTGCCGCAACCCGGTGCGGTGCTGAGCACCTCAGCCTTCCAGCGTTTCGAGCAGCTCGGTCTCGATTTCGATCTGCCGCTTGTTCATCTGCAGCTGCGCACCGCAGATCAGGAAGGTGTCCTCGACCCTTTCGCCCAGGGTGGTGATTTTGGCCAGTTGCACGTTGATGTCGTAGCGTGCCAGAACGCGTGAAATGCCGTACAGCAAACCAGCTCGGTCGCTCGCCGAGACCGACAGCAACCAGCGTTGAGCCTTCTCGTCGGGCCGCAGCTCCACCCGGGGCGTGACCGGGAAGCTCTTGACCCGGCGCGAGAGCCGGCCCTTCATGGGGGCGGGCAGCGGGCCACACTCGTCGATGGTTTGCGCCAGGTTGTTCTCGACCATGGCGATCAGCTCGCGGTAGTGATCCGACAACGTGGGCGCCACCACCTGGAAGGTGTCCAGCGCATGCCCGGTCAGCGTGGTGTGCACGCGGGCATCCAGGATGCTGAAGTTCGAACTGTCAAAGTAGCCACAAATGCGGGCGAACAGGTCGTTCTGGTCGGGCGCGTAGACCAGCACCTGCAGGCCTTCACCCTCGGGCGAGAGGCGGGCGCGCACGATGCAGCGGTCGATCACCGCCCCATCACCCTCGGGCACAGGCTTGCCGGCGGTTTTGGTCGCGGTCTGCGCAATCTGGCGCGTGAGCACACGGGTGTGCCAGGCGAT
>JANPKR010000457.1:0-2280 GCA_031426175.1 Hydrogenophaga sp.
GCGGTCACACCGGCTTCGCTGCGCCCGCCGTTGTAAGACGACGAGATGTTGGAGAACTCGCGGTCGGTGGCGCCAGCCCAGGCGCGGGCTTCCAGCGCTTCACCCTGGTGTTTGAACTCCACCCGCGCGCCTTTTCCTTCACCGGCGTCGCCCAGGGCTTCGCGCTGCGAGCGCGCCACCTCCACCATGGCCCAGGTCCTGGTGCCCAAGGTGAGCGTGGCGCTCAGCCCGCTGAGCTTGTACGGATCCGACGGATCGCGCGACTCGACGTGGCTGCCGCCGAGTTCCAGCGCGGGTGCGATGCGCACCTGGCCGTCGATGCCGCCCAGCCAGTACTTCGGCCCACCTTGCTCCACCTCGTAGGTCACGCGCACCGAGATCGGGTTCAGGTTCGCATCGACCGAGGGCACGGGCGAGCGGAAGATGAGGCTGCCGGCAAAGGGCTCGAACTCGTAGTCGACAAAACGCACCAGCGGCTCGACGCGCAGGATGATGCCGGGCTGGTTGCGGTCGCGCGTGAGCAGCTCGACCTTCTCCGAGCCCGAGATGCCGTTCTGGTTGCTCAGGCGGTAGGGGCCGGAGATGCCGCGTGCGGGTTGTTCGTCGACCACCTGAGCCACGTTGTCGCGCACCAGCCAGGCGTTGGCCTCGAAGCCTTCGCCTTCGTGGTGCAGCTTCAGGCCCGAGACCGAGCGGCTGTAGCGGCTGAGCTCGCGTGACGGGCCGCCGGCCGCGGTGTAGAAGTCGCCGAACAGCACGAACGAGCGACCCTGGTCGACCCGCACATACAGCTGCTGGCGCGACTGGGCATCAAACCCCTTGATCGAGGAGTCGCCGTAGATCGGATAGAACTGGTCCGGCACGATGTCGCGGAACAGGCGGCCGCGCTCGGTTTTTTCCGAGTCGTAGGCCAGGGTCAGCAACACGTCGCCGCGCACCATGCCTTTCAAAAAGAACGCGGTGCGCGCGCCCAGGGTGCTGCGGTCGCTGTCGTTGCCGCCCAGGTTGCGGCGGATCTCCAGTTCGAAACCGTCGTTCTCGCGCGCCGGGCTGATCTGCGAGGCGTCGAGCTTGTTGAGGTTGAGGGTGCCTTCGATCACGCCCACGGCCACCATGGGCCGGCGCTCGGGCACGAAGCCCACGCTGCCGGCCACGCGCACATTGCCCGACTGCGCCAGCAGCTCGGCGTCGCCCGCTTCCGGTGAGGCCACCAGCTCCACCAGCGCCACACCATCGCGCACGGCCAGGCGCAGTTCGCGCCGGGGCGGCTCGTCAATCGCCGCGCCGGGCACGCGCAGGCGGCCCCGGTTGGTGGAGAGCAGCACCTCGGTGGGTGCCGTCACGGGCTGGCCCGCGCGGTCGAACAGGCGCACCGTCACCGGCACCACGCTGCGGCCATCGGCCGGGGCGCTGCTGCTGAGCACTTCGAGCACGAGCTGACCGTCATCGGCCAGCCGAGCTGCGCGCAGGCCGGCGGCCAGCGGCAGGCTGGTCACCGGCTCCGGCAGGGCACCGGTGCGGTTGTTGATGCGGTCGTTGTTGAACTGGGCGAGTGCCTGCGGCGCGTGCAACGCACACATCAGGGTGGCCAGCGCGATCGGGTTCAGACGGGCGTTCATCGCGCACCTCCGGCGGGCAGGTCGGTGGAGCGGAACACACGGGGCTTGGGTGCCTGCAAGGGCGGCGCAGATCCCGGCGGGTCCACCAGCGGCGTGGTCACCTGGCCGGTGCGCCGGCGCGCGTCCACCGAATCGCGCACAGCGGGCGAGCAACTGCCCTCGATGAAATCGGCGCGGTGCAATTCGCCGAACTTCAGGTCGAGGAACAGGCTGCCGGCGTCGAGCGCGTTGCGGTTGCTGCTGGTCACGAGCTGGCTGCCGGCGGGCAAAGTGGTCACGTCCACCCGCATCACCGAGGTGCGCGCGGGCAGGCCGCAAATGCTGTATTTGCCTTCGCTGTCGCTGGTGAGGTTGGTGCCCTCCTGCAAATAGAAACGCACGCCGGGGATGCCCACCTCTTCGGCGTCCTGGATGCGGTTGCCGTTGCAGTCGACGAAGACCTTGCCGAGCACACACGCTTCCTGGAAGAACACACCACCGGTGATGCGGATGCGCGCCTGTGCGCGGTTGGACGACACCACCGAGCCACCCACGGTGCCGCTGGCCTGGGCGCGGTTGATGCCGTCGCCCTGCTGCGCGCCCACGCCCACGCGCAAGCGGTAGGTGATGGTCACGGTGGTGTTGGCCGCGAAACTGCCGGCGTTGAAGTTGAGCACCGGAC
>JANPKR010000458.1:0-1828 GCA_031426175.1 Hydrogenophaga sp.
GGTCACAAGTGACCTTACCAAAAATGCGGTTTCTGCCCCCGCGCGTGCCGGGCAAGGCATCACCCTACAATGCAATTCCACCGGTCGGGTGCCATTCCGGCGCCCGGGTACCGGCCCCCACGTGTCAGATGATGAAGGAGATCACCACCATGACCGATCAAGTCCACACCGGCGGCCGCTTCGGCACCGCGGTATCGAGCGATGCGCAGCGCAACAAAGTTCTGCGCAACACCTACTGGCTGCTGGCCCTGTCCATGCTGCCGACCGTGCTGGGCGCCTGGGTGGGCGTGGCAACGGGCATCACGACGGGTCTCACCGGGTTCGTGGGTCTCATCGTGTTTCTGGGTGGAGCCTTTGGCTTCATGTATGCGATCGAGAAGACGAAGAACTCTGCAGCCGGCGTGCCGGTGCTGCTGGCCTTCACCTTCTTCATGGGGCTGATGCTCTCGCGTTTGGTGGCCAACGTGCTGGGTTTCTCCAACGGCGCAAGCCTGATCATGACCGCGTTCGGCGGCACCGCAGCCATCTTCTTCGGCATGGCGTCACTCTCGTCGGTGATCAAGCGCGACCTGGGCAACATGGGCAAGTTTCTGTTCATCGGCATGATCATGATGCTGGTTGCGGGCATCGCCAACGTGTTCATCCAGACGAGCGCGCTGATGATCACGCTGTCGGTGGTCGCGATCGGCATCTTTTCGGCCTTCATCCTGTACGACCTCAAGCGCGTGCAGGACGGCGAGGAAACCAACTACATCACCGCCACCTTGGGCGTGTACCTGAGTCTCTTCAACGTTTTCCAGAGCCTTCTGACCCTGCTGGGCGTCTTCGGCGGCGACCGAGAATAAGCGCTTCGCGACCCACAAAAAAAGGACCTCCGGGTCCTTTTTTCATGTCGGCGTTTTTCCCTGGCCAATCAGGTATCAAGTTCCCGATCCAAAAGCCGAAACAACGGAGAACCCACACCGACGACCATGCGCCACACTGCCCTCTCCGCCTGCCTTCTTGGTGCCGCCAGCCTGCTGGCGGGTTGTGATGCGCTCGGCATCGAGAGTGCTACCGACGTTGCGGCGAAAAAGGAAGCTGAAGGCAGGGCCATCGGTAGTGCCTGCCGCCACGCGGTCCGCAGCATCGAGGACTGTTTTGGCGGCTACCCGCGCGCGGGCAAGGCCGCTGTGTTCGCCGGGTGGAAGGAAATGGACGAGTACATGCGCGAGAACGCCATCGTGGGCATGCCGGCGGAGCCTGCGCCCGCCGAAACCGCGCCCGCCGCAAGCCCCAAAGCCCCCGACGGCGGCAAGCCGGCGAGCGCATCCCGCACTTCCTGAGCGCGTGAAGGGCCTTGCCTACTCGGGTGCACCATCCTCGCCAGGCACCCGCGCCGGGTCCAGCTCGAACACCGCCATGCTCTCCACGTGCGCCGTGTGCGCGAACATGTTGACCACACCCGCTGCCACGCAGCGGTAGCCCGCCTGGTGCACCAGCAGCCCTGCGTCGCGCGCCAGCGTGGCCGGGTTGCAGCTCACGTACACAATGCGCTGCGGCGGGGTCCAGCCGCCACGCTGGGCCGGATTCTGGTGCAGATCGGCCAAGGCCTTGGCCAATGCAAACGCGCCCTCGCGCGGCGGGTCCACCAGCCATTTGTTCGCGGCGCCGTCGGACACCAGCAGCCCGGGCGTCATTTCAAACAAGTTGCGTGCAGCGAACGCCGTGGGCGCCAACGGGCTGCCGCGTCCTGCCTGATTCAGCGCGAGGTTGTCGCGCGAGCGGGCCACCAGCGTCTCGCTGCCCTCGATGCCGAGCACCTCGCCCGCGGTGGTGGCAATCGGCA
>JANPKR010000459.1:0-3854 GCA_031426175.1 Hydrogenophaga sp.
CCCACGTCCACGTAGTCGCGCGGCTGCAGCGAGCCGGTGGCGCTGACCTGGTCTTCAATGTCGCCGCGCTGCACGGTGGCGGTGATGAAGGCGCTCTCGGTCTTGTTGCCCGGGCCGTATTGGACCCAGGCGAGCCAGCCACCGCCCGCCACGGCCAGGGCGACCAGCACGATCAAGGCCAGTTGCCAGGGGCTTCGTTTGCGAACAGCAGAGGAGGGAGCTTGGTTCATATCGGTGGGTGTCGTGACGGGCATGGGTTCAGGCGATGCTGCAAGGTGTACGCGAACTGTGGAAGGAATGTGCAAGGCCAACGGTTGCGCAAACGCAAAGTTTTAAGAATTTGGGCTGTCGCTGCACGACACCATGTAGTCAGACTTCACAGTATCGACCCCACCCCTGCCCCGCTCCCGCGCATGGCTCGCGCGCTCCGGTACCTTGCGCGTCAAGCTTTTCCCGAGGATTGCAGGCGCCGGCGTGGCGGTGTGGCTGGAGAGCCACCCGGTGGGACGCCGATGTGCGCCGGGGCACGACCTCGGCCTGACTGCTGTGGGTGCCCGAGCCTGACCCGTGGTTCGTGTTTTCTGCACTATTTATGCAAATAGGAAGCATTCTCGTTTAGAATTGAGATCGCCCAGCAACTGCATCCAGCATCATCGAAAGGACACGCCATGACCACCGGACTCGCCGCCCTCGGCACCAGCCTGATCTTGTTGTTGTGCGCCCTGTGGTGGATCTTTCGCAGCTGATGCACAAACAGCCCACACCGCTAAACTGATGAGCCGTTTCAGCGCCACCCTGGCGCCCCCCTTCACACCCATGCTCGCTGTCGCGCCGTCACGCCTGCACCGCCGTCTGGCCATCGTGCTCGCGGTGGTTGCGTTTCACTTGGGCGCGCTGTGGGCCTTGCAAAGCGGTCTGCTCAAGCGCGCCGTGGAACTGGTGATTCCGGTGCAGGTGATGGCCGAATTCATCGAGCCGCCGCAACCGGTGATCGAACCCCCTCCACCGGCGCCGCCCGTGGCGGCACCCACGCCACCCAAGCCTCGCCCGCGAGCCGTGCCCCAGCCCTTGCCACAACCGGTGGCCGCCCCCACGCCAGGGCCGTCCACCCTGGCGCCGTTGGTGCCACCCAGCCCGCCCGCGCCGCCCGCTCCCGCCGAGCCGGTCGCCGCCGCTGCACCGCCAGCTCCACCTGCGCCACCTGCGCCGCCCCGGGTTGAGCTGCCTTCGAGCAGTGCCGACTACCTCAACAACCCGCGCCCACCCTACCCGCCGCTGTCCAAGCGCCTGGGCGAACAAGGGCGCGTGGTGGTGCGCGTTTTCATTGAAGCAGACGGAACCGCCTCCCGCGCCGAGGTGCGCCAGTCCAGCGGCTTTGATCGGCTGGACCAGACCGCCGTGCAAACCGTGCTGCGGTGGCGCTATGTGCCCGGAAAGCGCGCGGGTGTGCCCGAGGCCATGTGGTTCAACGTGCCGATCAGTTTTGTTTTGGAATAACCATTTTTCGCAGGAGTCTGAACACCATGGAACCGCAATTCGCAAGCTCGGGCATCGTTCATGTCTGGACCCAGGGGGACTGGGTGACACGCTCGGTGGCCATCGTGCTGCTGGTCATGTCGTTGGCCACCTGGATCATCATTTTGTGGAAAGCGCTGGACCAACGCGCCCAGCGTGCCCAGGCCAAGGGCGTCGAAGGCTTCTGGCACAGCGCCGACTTCGCCGAAGGCCTGGACAAACTCGGCGCGGCCGAGGGCAATCCGTTTCGCACCGTGGCCCTGGAAGGCCGCGAATCGACGCGCCACATCCTGCACAAAGACGGCCACAACGGCTCACCGCCGCAGCGCCAGCTGCACGACAGCCTGGACCTGAGCGACTGGGTGGAACGCTCGCTGCGCAAGAGCGTGGACGACTTCACCGCGCGCGCCCAGAGTGGCCTC
Organism: Hydrogenophaga sp.; assembly: GCA_031426175.1. Classification (GTDB taxonomy): domain Bacteria; phylum Pseudomonadota; class Gammaproteobacteria; order Burkholderiales; family Burkholderiaceae_C; genus Hydrogenophaga. The sequence continues at coordinate 1,938 of JANPKR010000459.1, forward strand.
TCGGTGCTGGCCTCAGTGGCCTCCACCGCTCCGTTCGTGGGCCTGTTCGGCACGGTCTGGGGCATCTACCACGCGCTCTTGAGCATCGGCGCGGCTGGCCAGGTCAGCATCGACCAGGTGGCCGGCCCGATCGGCGAGGCACTGATCATGACGGCGCTGGGCCTGCTGGTGGCCATTCCGGCGGTGCTGGGGTACAACGCGCTGGTGCGCGGCAACAAGGGCATCAGCCACCAGCTCAACCGATTCGCGCACGACCTCCACGCCTACTTCGTCACCGGCGCTCGCGTCACGGCGGGTGGTGACGGCAAAGTGCTGCCGATGAAGAAAGCCTGAGGAGGAACCCCGCCATGGCCATCGGAACCCAACAGGACAGCGACGACATGATGAGCGAGATCAACATGATCCCGTTCATCGACGTGATGCTGGTGTTGCTGATCATCTTCATCATCACGGTGCCGGTGATCAAACACGCGGTCAACATCGAGTTGCCTCAGGCCAGCCTGGAAAAGGTGGTGGACAAGCCGGAGAACATCCGCCTGTCGGTGGACGCCGATGGCACCTACTTCTGGAACGACCAGCGTGTGGACGACGCCGATTTCGCCAACCGACTGGCTGCTGCCGCGGCTCGGGCGCCGCAACCCGAGCTGCACATTCGTGGTGACAGGGCGGTACGGTACGAGCGCGTGGCTCAGGCCATGGCAGCGGCCCAGCGCAGTGGCGTGCGCAAGATCGGGTTCATCACCGAGCCGGCGCCATGAACTTACAGTCTCCACATGACGCGAGCCACGAACCGGCAACTCAGGATGGAAAAGTCCAAACGGAAAAAAGTGCATCGCCAGCCCTGAGCAGCGACTCTCTCTTGCAGGGCCAGAAAGCCGTGACGATCAGCCACAACGGATCGGTCTACCGCCTTCAAACCACCCGCCAGGGCAAGCTGATCCTGACCAAATAGTTTCTGAATCGTGGGTCGACCTCGGGGAGTTCATCATCCCCGAGCGTCGTTTTTGACCAGCCAAGGGGCATTTCGCCCGGTTAGCCAGGTCTTTTTTCAGAGCCCAATGGCAGCGATGCCGGCTTTGGCAATCTGCGCGTCTTCGGTCGACTTCACGCCGCTCACACCCACCGCACCCAGGCATTGGCCGTCTTTCATGATCGGCACTCCGCCCTCCAGCATCCCCGAGAGCAGCGGTGCACTCAGGAACGATGTGCGGCCCTGGTTGATCACGTCCTCATAGACCTTGCTCTCGCGCCGCCCCATGGCCGCCGTGTGGGCCTTGGCCGGGGCAATGTGCGCAGAGATGGCGGCTGCACCGTCCAGGCGCTGCAAACCAAGCAGGTGGCCGCCGTCATCCACGATGGCGATCGTGACCGCCCAGTTGTTCTTGAGAGCCTCGGCTTCAGCGGCGGCCGCGATCAGTTTGACGTCGGCACTTTCCAGCATGGGTTTGTTTTTCATGAACTTAAGTCCTGTTGAGTTGTCAAAGGGAGGCAGCAGGCAGGGATTGTGAGTGCCAGCGCGTGCACGGAGAACGATACCGCGGCCATTGAGGGTGGTGAGGTCACAAGTGACCTTACCAAAAATGCGGTTTCTGCCCCCGCGCGTGCCGGGTAAGGCATCACCCTACAATGCAATTCCACCGGTCGGGTGCCATTCCGGCGCCCGGGTACCGGCCCCCACGTGTCAGATGATGAAGGAGATCACCACCCTGACCGATCAAGTCCACACCGGCGGCCGCTTCGGCACCGCGGTATCGAGCGATGCGCAGCGCAACAAAGTCTTGCGTAACACCTACTGGCTGCTGGCCCTGTCCATGCTGCCGACCGTGCTGGGCGCCTGGGTGGGCGTGGCAACGGGCATCACGGCGGGTCTCACCGGGTTCGTGGGTCTCATCGTGTTTCTGGGTGGAGCCTTTGGCT
>JANPKR010000460.1:0-1511 GCA_031426175.1 Hydrogenophaga sp.
GTGGGCTACGAGTCGATCGACTTTCTCGAAGGCCAGGTGGCGCTGCGCCGGCCCGAGCGTTTTGGTGAACACACCATCAACGACCGGCCCGAGATCCCGACCAACCACCGCGCACGCGCCAACTACAAACAAGCCCAGTACGCGCCGGGCGACTACGAAGCCATCATCAGCCAGCGCCCGATCGCGGTGCACGCGCTGGAAAACCCGACCAAGCTCGACGCCGGCGTCTACATGTTCCGCAAGCTGCTGCGCGACGCGGTGCGCGGCACCAACAAGGCCGCCAGCGCCGAGGGATTCGCCGACTGGCTGCGCGACGCGGCGGGCGCGCCGCGCAGTTTCTGCTCGGGCAACGTGCTGGAGATCCCGGTGGGTGCGCAGGTGGAAGACGAGATCGTGCGCCGCCGCCACGTGACCAAGGCGGTGGTGACCATGCTGGCCGAGAGCGAACATCTCAAGGGCGCGGAGCGCGAGCAGTTCGTGAAGACACGCATGCTGGCGCTGGAAGCCGAGATGAAAGCCAGCGCCAAGGCGGCCTGACCGATGAGCGAACTCGACGCGCCACTTCCAGTGCAGGTTCGCCAGATACGTCTGGAGGCGACCGGCATCCATTCGTACGAGTTGTGCGCAACCGACCACGAGCGCCTGCCCCCTTTCACCGCCGGGGCGCACATCGATGTGCACCTGCCGGGCGGCTTGGTGCGCCAGTACTCGCTCAGCAACGACCCCACCGAGACCCACCGGTACGTGATCGGGGTGCTCAAAGACCCGAACGGGCGCGGTGGTTCGCTGCGTGTGCACGAGGCGCTGAGGGTTGGCGACACAGTGCGTGTGAGCGCGCCTCGCAACCAGTTCGGGCTGCACGCGGGCCAGACATCGGCCCTGCTGGTCGCCGGCGGCATCGGCATCACACCGCTCAAATCGATGGCACACAGCCTGCTGAAGGCGGGTACGCCGTTCACGCTGCACTACTGCGCACGCTCCTGCGCCGTGGCTGCCTTCACCGATGAGCTGGTCGCGCTGAACCGCCTGGCGCCGGGCTCGGTGCGCTGGCACTTCGACAACGGTCAGGTTGGCGCAGGACTGGACCTGGCAGCGCTGCTGGAGAGCCAACCCGAAGGCACGCACCTGTACTTTTGCGGACCACCCGGGTTCATGAAGGCCTGCACACAAGCATCGGTGCAATGGCTGCCGGGAACGGTGCATTCGGAACACTTTCAGGTACCCACGCGCGAAGAGCCGCTGGCACCCGCCACTGGCGCCACGGTGCGGCTGTCGCAATCACAGCGCGAACTGGTGCTGCCCGAGGGTGGAAACCTACTGGACCTGCTGAGGGAGAACGGCGTCCGTGTGCCCACGTCCTGCGAGAGCGGCCTGTGCGGTACCTGCAAGACCGGCTACGCCGACGGTGAGGTCGAGCACAACGACTTCATCCTGGGCGACGACGAAAAGTCGTCGTGCTTCACACCTTGCGTGTCGCGCGTCACGAGCCGCAGCATCACCCTGCATCTGTG
>JANPKR010000461.1:0-6589 GCA_031426175.1 Hydrogenophaga sp.
CGTTCGCACCAACCAGCCGCCTTGCGCGGGCGACACACGGGCCCGACCGTCCTGCCACAGCAGCCAGGCCAGCCACGCGCATTGCGGCGCGGTGGGCGTCTGGCCAGCGGGCGACACCAGCAAGGCAGTGAACACCGCCGCGTCGGCCACCAGCACGCCATCGCCACTCACTTCCCCGCCCACCGAGCGCGCAAGCGCCTGCAAGGCGGCGGCGGGCTCCACACTGGGGCCCAACGTCCGGACCGCATCGCGCAAGAGCGATCCGATCGTTGCGCCTCGCAAGGCTTCGGCCTGCAGCAGATCGGCATGGTCCCAGCGGTTCCAGTCCACCTGCGGCTCCGCACCGCCCACCGCGCGCGCAGCCTCTGCAAAGCGGTAAAGAGCCTGGTCGTGCGCACCCACGTGCACCGCGGAGCCCACCATCAGCAGGGCTGCCAACCGGTTGGCCAGCAGGCGGCTTTGCTGGGCCAGCAACTTGTCGCGCATCAGACCGTCGCGCTCGCTGCGCAGGGCCGCCAGTTCCAGCGCGTTCTTCAGGTCGGCGCGCAGGCTCTCCAGCTCCCAGGGTTTGTTGATGTAGCGGTAGATCTCGCCGGTGTTGATGGCCTCGATGGCCTCACCCAACTCGGAATAGGCGGTGGTCAACATGCGCACGATGCCAGGGTAGTACTCGCGTGCGTGGCGCAGCAGCTCATTGCCGCGTTCACCGGGCATGCGCTGATCGCACACCAGCACCGCCACGTCGGCGCCGTGGGCCAGCAGCATGGCGCGGCCCTCCTCCACCGAGCCGGCGGTGAGCACCGGTGCCAGCGGACTGACCAGGCGTTCGAAGTACTTCAAGGCCATGGCCTCGTCGTCCACATACAGGATCTTTGTGGGTGTCATCGGGTCTCCTCGACCGGTGTGCCGTCGGGTGGCGGTGGGAAATAGAGGGTGACGGTGGTCCCCTGGCCGTGGATGGAATGCACGGCGATCTCGCCGCCCAGGGTGGTCATGACGCGCTGGCAAAACAGCAGCCCCATGCCGCTGCCGCCGCTCTGGGCGCGCGTGGTCACGGGCTCCCGTGTGAGGCGCTGCAGCACCTCGGGCGCGATACCCGGGCCATTGTCGATCACGCTCACCGCCGGCTGTGGGCTCAATCCCGGCACCATCGCCACACGCTGCAGCGCAATGCGCACCCGGGGTTGTGCAGGTGACTCGGCACGCAAGGCCATGAGCGCGTTCTTCACCAGCGTGCACAGCACCAGGTAGAGCAGATCGCGTCGGCCGGGCAGCGTGAAGTCGGGCTCCAGCTCGACCGAGAGCCAGTCGGACTCGCCAGCTTCGAAGGGATATTCGTCCTGCACGGCGTTCACGAGTTCGCTGGCGCGCAGGCTGGCGGAGGTGTCGCCCAGGCTGGCGTCGCGCGCGGTCTGCACGAAAGTGGACACCAGCGACTGCGCATACTCCGCGCGCCGCTGCGCGGCTTCGATCATGAACAGCACATCGCCCGGCTTCTGCTGCGCGATGTAGGCCATGCCACCGTTGCTGCCCGGCTGGTCGCGGTGGTTCTCGCGCATGGCCGAGAGGTAGCCGCGCACGGTGGCCAGGGGTGAGGTGACCTCGTGCGCCAGAAAGCCTAGCGTCTCGCGCAGGGCCGACTCGCGCCGCGCGACCAGTGACTGCTCTCGCGTGCGACGCACGCTGGACGCCAGCGCCTCGCGCAGGGCTTGCCGTGTCAAGGCATCGTCCAGCGGCTTCTCCAGGATCTTTTCGACATGGCCCTGGTTGACGGCCGACATGGCCACATCCTTGTCGGCATAGGCCGACACCAGCAGGCGTGCCACATGGGGGTACAGCCGCCGCACCTCACCCAGCAGCACCACGCCGTCGCGGCCCGGCATGGCGTAGTCGGTGAGCAGCACCGCGACCTCGTGGCTGCGCGTGCTCAGCAGTCTGAGAGCTTCGTCCACGCTGGCGGCGGTGAGCACCGTGAATTCGGTGCCATACAGACGGGCGAACCATTTGCAGGCCTGGGGTTCGTCGTCCACCATCAAAATCGCATGCGGACCCCGCAGGCCCCGCGCTGCACTGGCGTCGTCTCTGGTCATGCTGGCCTCGGCAAATCAAAGGTGAATTCGGTCCATGCGCCCAGCTCGCTGTCTACCGAGAGGGTGCCGCCATGGCGCTGCACGATGCCGTAGCTCACGCTCAAGCCGAGCCCGAGACCGGCGCCGACATCGCGCGTGGTGAAGAAGGGCTCGAACACCCGCCCGAGGTTCTCGGGTGCGATGCCGGTCCCGTTGTCCCGCACCGACACCACCAGGCGCTGCTCTCGCACCACAACCGTCACGGCGATGCGCGGCTGTTCGCGTTTGGCGGCCTGCAAGGCATGTGCGGCGTTGCTCAGCAGGTTGATCAGCACACCAATGATGGCGGGCTCGTCCCCCAGCACGTGGGTGTCTTGCGGCAGCTCCACAGGCACAGCGATGCCCTTGAGCTCGTAGCCGGCCAGCCGCAAGGCCGAACGCAACGCATTGCCCAGCAAGAAAGGGCGCTGCGCGTCCTGCCCCGGCTTCTGGTAGGCAAAGGTCTTGAGGTCGGAGACGATGTTCTGGATACGCTGCATGCCCTCGCGCGCATCGCCCAGGCTTTCCTTGAGCATGACATCCTGCTCCACGCCCGGGCAAGTCAGGCCCATGTCGATGGCCATGAGGCTGTAGTTCACCGGGTTGTTGAGCTCGTGCAGCAGGCCAGCAGAGAGCGTGCCGATGGCGGCCATCTTTTCGCGCTGGATCAGCTGGCCCTTGACTTCGGCCAGGGTGCGGTTGGTTTCCTGCAGCCGGGCGTTCTGCTCGGCCACCTGCTCCCTCAACGCAAACAGGCGCAGACGGCTGAGTTCGGCGAAGTACGTGCAGCCGACACAGATGATTGCCGAGAACGCCGTGAACAGCAGGTGCGCGACGAACTGGCCCGACACAAAGGCGCCGCCCGCATGCCAGAAGCAGGCGGCCACATAGATGAGGCAAGTGAAGACGCCGAATCCCAGGCCTTCGAGGTAGCTGATGGGCACGATCATGCCCACCGCATACAGCGCCAGATGAAGTCCCACAAAGTAGATGGAGGCCGCGCCCTCCGTCTGGGCAATCATCCAGGCGATCATGATCTGCGGCAGCGCCAGCCACACCAGCGTGAGCACCCGCACGTGGCGCCGACCGAACTCGCCTTGAATGACCCACAGGATCAGCAAGGTAGCGACCGCCACCAGTGCACGCACCAGCAGGAACGTGGTCGCCTTGTCGGGATACACCGCGAGGTCCAGCCCCGCACCTGCCAGAACCAGAACGGCCGAGGTGATGCACCCGGTCTTGCTGAACGCCAACCGCACGTCCTGGACGGCCACCCGCAAGGACTCTGCAGTGGCTGCGGTCATCAGGCATTGGCCCGCTCAAGCGCAGGCACGAGGAAAGACGCGAACACATTCACACCCGTGGCATCGGTGAATATCTTCTCTTCACTGCGCCGGACCGGCAGCACACTTTGCAGACGGGCTTCGTCCCGGTAAATCAGGTACCACTCCAGCACATGCTCCATCACGCCGCGCTGGGAGTTGCTGGAATGCACATTGGTGACCAGAACCTGCCCACCGGGCCGGGTCCTGGCGTACAAATACTCGAGCAAACGGCTGCAGACTTTGTCGGACAGGTAATCGAACAATCCTGCGCAGTAGGCGAAGTCGTAGGCTTCGGACGCTGGTGAAGCATCTGCCCGGGTGGCGCGCTTGAGGAGGTTGTGAACAGAATCGTTGACCAGCTCGAAGTGGACCGGTTTACCCAGGCGCCTTCCAACTTCCTCGAGTTTCGCGCGGGTGTGGTCCAGGGTCACCTCGCTGAAGTCCACCAGCGTGAAATTCACACTGTCCGGATCGCCCCCGCCCAGCAGGAAACGTTCGATCTCCACCGCCGGCCCGCAGCCGATGTTCAGCACGCGCAGCGGTCTGCCCAGGGTGCGCGCCTGGGCTGTGGCCTGCCTGAGGTGCGTCACCAGGATGTCGATGCGGTTGCGGTGCGCCTGTGCCACGGCAGACCGCAGGAACAAGGCGTTGATCATCTGGAAATACGTGCTGCTGCCCTGCTGGGGATCGGACAGGATCTGGTTCACCATTTCGTAGTCACCGGCATAGCCCAGCGGCTTGGCAAACGTGCGGTACACGAAGGGCGAACGCAGCAGCAACGGATGCAGGGAAGCCTGCGCAAAATTCCGATAGGTGGGCAGGTCTTCATCGGGTACGTTGTGGGTCTCCGCTTCCAGCGCCTCGAAGTAGTTGGCAGCGGCCAACATCACGGGTGAGGCGATCTCCTGAAACACCGAAGCAATCACACGCCCGTCTTCGCCTCTGGGCAAGGCGCTGGAGAAATCGGCGTGGTCGGTCCATCGGGAGACTTCGGCAAGGTACGCGCGAATCTCACTGACCGCCACCAGATAGCCCCGCTTGATCTTGAACCGCTCGAACCACCCCTCCACGAACTGCTGGGCCTGCTGACCCACACCCACCGGCTCGCCACGGGCCAGCGTGAGATCGGACCATTCATCGATCAGCGCCAGCGACACCACCGCCATCAGGCCGGTGTTCAGCAGGCTGACCACCACGGCCTTGCCCTTGTAGATGCTGCGTTCTCCCGAGCGGATGGTGAGTTCGCCGAGCACTTCGCTGACCTGCACGATGGAGTACGGGTTGTAGACCTCCATCACCAGGGAGCGCCGCTGCAGGCTGGTCAGTGTTCCGCGCGCAGCCTCCCCCTGGCTGTTGCGAAACGTGACGACGGGGTCGAATGGGCGCTGAAATTGCACGGCTGGGCTGCTGTCAACAAGAGAGAGGCCGAACAAGGCGCCAGCCATTAGAGAGGATCAATGCGCCAGTGTAGTCATCTGGCTTGATTTCCGTCACGGCGCCGCCCAGCCGAGGTCCGACCTGCGCCACTTTCTCAAATCAGCAGGGCATTCACGCGCTTGACATAAGCCGCCGGGTCGTCCGGCAGACCCCCTTCGGCCAGCAACGCCTGGTCAAACAGGATGTGCGCCAGATCATCAAAGTGCGCGCTGCTCTCCAGCTTTTTGACCAGCGCATGCTCGGCGTTCACCTCCAGGATCGGCTTCACATCGGGCGCGGGCTGGCCGGCCTGCTTGAGCATGCGGGCCAGCTGGGTGGACAGGTCGCCGTCTTCCACCACCAGGCAGGCCGGTGAATCCACCAGCCGCGAGGTCACGCGCACGTCCTTGGCCTTGTCTTTGAGGCTTTCCTTCAGGCGCTCCAGCACCGGCTTGAAGATTTCAGCTGCGGCTTCGGCGGCCTTCTTTTCTTCTTCGTCCTGCAACGAGCCCAGATCCACCGCGCCCTTGGCCACGCTCTGCAGCGGCGTGCCCTCGAACTCGGTGAGGAAGCTCAGTGCCCACTCGTCCACGCGGTCGGTCATCAGGAGCACCTCGATGCCCTTCTTGCGGAACACCTCCAGCTGCGGGCTGTTCCTTGCAGCAGCCAGGCTGTCGGCGGTGATGAAGTAAATCGTGGCCTGGCCTTCCTTCATGCGGGCCTTGTAGTCGGCCAGCGATGTCAGCTCGGTGCCGGAGGTGCTGGCAAAGCGCAGCAGCTTGGCGAGCTTGTCGCGGTTGGCAAAGTCTTCACCCAGACCTTCTTTCAGCACCGCGCCGAACTCGGTGTAGAAGCCGGTGTACTTCTCGACATCCTTGCTCATGTCATCCAGCAAGGCCAGCACGCGGCGCGTGTTGCCTTCGCGGATCGCCTTCACGTCGCGGCTCTCCTGCAGCAGCTCGCGGCTCACGTTGAGCGGCAGGTCGGCCGAGTCCACCACGCCCTTGACCCAGCGCAGGTAGGCCGGCATCAGCGCCTCGGCCTCGTCCATGATGAAGACGCGCTTCACATACAGCTTGATGCCGGCCTTGCGGTCGCGGTTCCAGAGGTCTTGCGGCGCCTTGGCCGGGATGTAGAGCAGCTGCGTGTACTCGGTGCTGCCCTCCACGCGGTTGTGGCTCCAGGCCAGCGGGGCCTGGGTGTCGTAGCTCAGGTTCTTGTAGAACTCGGCGTACTGCTCGTCGCTGATGTCCTTTTTGCTGCGTGCCCACAGTGCGTTGGCCGAGTTCACGGCCTCCCACTCGTCTCGCTTCACATACGCGCTCTTCTCGGCGTCCCATTCTTCCTTCTGCATGAGGATGGGCAGGCTGATGTGGTCCGAGTACTTGGCGATGATGGACTTGAGCTTCCAGCGGTCGAGGTAATCACCGGCGTCGTCGCGCAGGTGCAGGATCACGCTGGTGCCGCGCGCGGCGCGCTATGGTCTCCACCTCGAAATCACCCGTGCCACCGCTGACCCAGCGCACACCCTCAGCAGCTGGCAAGCCCGCGCGGCGGCTTTCCACCGTGATCTTGTCGGCCACGATGAACCCGGAGTAGAAGCCCACGCCGAACTGGCCGATGAGTTGCGCGTCCTGTTTCTGGTCACCGCTGAGGTGGCTCATGAAATCCTTGGTGCCGCTCTTGGCAATGGTGCCCAGGTGGTCGATGGCCTCCTGCGCGCTCATGCCGATGCCGTTG
>JANPKR010000462.1:0-5820 GCA_031426175.1 Hydrogenophaga sp.
GCCTGCTCGATGCTGCCCTACCCCAGCGGCAAGCTGCACATGGGCCATGTGCGCAACTACACCATCAACGACATGCTCGCGCGCCACCTGCGCATGAAGGGCTTCAACGTGCTCATGCCCATGGGCTGGGACGCGTTCGGCCTGCCGGCGGAAAACGCCGCGTTGAAGAACGGCGTGCCGCCGGCCAAATGGACGTATGAAAACATCGCCTACATGAAGCAGCAGATGCAGGCCATGGGCCTGGCCATCGACTGGTCGCGCGAGGTGGCCACTTGCGATCCCAGCTACTACAAGTGGAACCAATGGCTGTTCCTCAAGATGCTGGAGAAGGGCATTGCCTACCGCAAGACGCAGGTCGTCAACTGGGACCCGGTGGACATGACCGTGCTGGCGAACGAGCAGGTGATCGACGGCAAGGGCTGGCGCACCGGTGCCGTGGTCGAGAAGCGCGAGATCCCGGGCTACTACCTCAACATCACGTCGTACGCGGAAGAGCTGCTCGACCACGTGCAGATCGGCAATCCCAAAGCGACTCTCAACGGCTGGCCCGACAAGGTGCGCCTGATGCAGGAAAACTGGATCGGCAAGAGCGAGGGCGTTCGCTTCGCCTTTCCCCACGCCATCAAGGACGCGGGAGGCGCATTGATCGGCGACGGGAAGATGCACGTCTTCACCACGCGCGCCGACACGATCATGGGCGTGACCTTCTGCGCCGTGGCGCCCGAGCACCCGCTGGCGGCGCACGCAGCCGCCAGCAACCCGGCGCTGGCCGCGTTCATCGAAGAGTGCAAGACCGGCGGCACCACCGAAGCCGAGCTGGCCACGCAAGAGAAGAAGGGCATGGCCACCGACCTGACCGTGACGCACCCGCTCACCGGCGAGGCCGTGGCGGTGTGGGTGGGCAACTACGTGCTCATGAGCTACGGCGATGGCGCGGTGATGGGTGTGCCCGCGCACGACGAGCGCGACTTCGCATTCGCGAAGAAATACAACTTGAAGATCCAGCAAGTGGTGGCGGTGGAAGGCGAGACCTTCAGCCAGGACGCCTGGACCGACTGGTACGGCGACAAGCAGCGCGCCACTTGCGTGAACTCCGGTGCTTTCGATGGCCTGTCGTACAAGGCGGCGGTGGATGCTGTGGCGGCGCAGCTCGCGGCCAAAGGCCTCGGCGAGAAAAAGACCACCTGGCGTCTGCGCGACTGGGGCGTGAGCCGCCAGCGCTACTGGGGCACGCCCATCCCGATCATTCATTGCACCGAGCACGGTGCGGTGCCGGTGCCCGAGAAAGACCTGCCGGTGGTGCTGCCGCAAGACTGCATCCCCGACGGCTCGGGCAACCCGCTGCACAAGCACGAAGGCTTTCACGCCGGCGTTGTGTGCCCGGTGTGCGGAAAGCCCGCGCGCCGCGAGACCGACACCATGGACACCTTCGTGGATTCGTCGTGGTACTTCATGCGCTACTGCGACCCGAAGAACACCGAGCAGATGGTTGGGGCGGGCACCGACTACTGGATGCGGGACCAGAATGCCGCCACCGGCGGCAGCGGCATGGACCAGTACATCGGCGGCATCGAACACGCCATCCTGCACCTGCTCTACGCGCGCTTCTGGACCAAGGTCATGCGCGACATGGGCCTGGTGAAGGTGGACGAGCCCTTCACCCACCTGCTCACCCAGGGCATGGTGCTCAACCACCTGTACAGCCGGCGCACCGAGAAGGGCGGCAAAGACTACTTCTGGCCGCACGACGTGGAAAACGTGCTCGATGAAGCCGGCAAGGTCGTGGGCGCCAAGCTCAAGAACCCGGCCACCAGCGGTGACGGCATGCTGCCTGTGGGCACGCCCATCGACTACGAGGGCGTGGGCACCATGTCCAAGTCGAAGAACAACGGTGTCGATCCGCAGGACCTGATCGAAAAGTACGGCGCCGACACCGCGCGCCTGTACACCATGTTCACCGCGCCGCCCGAGGCCACACTGGAGTGGAACGACGCGGCGGTGGAGGGCAGCTACCGCTTCCTGCGCCGTGTCTGGGCCTTCGGTCTGAAGCTCTCGGCCACCAGCGGCCTGGGCGCACTCGCGGCCGGTGTCTCGAAGCAGGCGCTGTCCAAGGGCGCGAAGGCATTGCGGCTGGAAATGCACACCGTGCTCAAGCAGGTGGACTACGACTACCAGCGCATGCAGTACAACACCGTGGTCTCGGGCGCGATGAAGATGCTCAACGCCCTGGAAGACTTCAAGCCCGATGGCTCGGCCAGCGACAACGCTGCGCTGGCCGAGAGCTTCGGCATCTTGCTGCGCTGCATCTACCCCGCCACGCCGCACATCGCGCACACCCTGTGGACCGAGCTGGGTTACCCGGGCGAGCTGCTTGACGCAGCGTGGCCCCAGCCCGACGAGACCGCCTTGCAGCGCGACGAGATCGAACTCGTGCTGCAGATCAATGGCAAGCTGCGCGGCAGTCTGCTGGTGCCGGCCAACGCCGACAAGGCCACGATTGAAGCGGCGGCGCTGGCCAGCGAGGCCTTCGTCAAGCAGGCCGCCGGTGCGCCGCCGAAGAAGGTGGTGGTCGTGCCCGGCCGCTTGGTCAACGTGGTGATCTGAAAGCCCCTGCATGACGAACCAACGCTCCTTGATCCCGCGCCGCCGTGCCTGGCTGCAGCTCGCCCTGGGCGCGACCGCGCTCGGCCTCGCGGGCTGTGGTTTCGCGCTGCGCAAGGCGCCCACCTTCGCGTTCGACACGCTGCGCCTGCAAGGCATGGAAGGCACGCAGGTGAGCCGCGAGCTGCGCGACGCGCTGCAGGCCAACGGCATTCGCGTGCTGACCTCGACCACACCCGCCACCGGCCCGGCTGCGCAGACGGGGCAGGTCATCCTCACCGTGCTGGTGGACCAGCGCGAGCGCGTGGTGGTAGGCCAGACCGCAGCGGGGCAGGTGCGTGAACTGCAGTTGCGCACCCGCTTCGTGTTCCGCCTGCGCACGCCCACCGACAAGATCCTGATCGACGACGTGGAGCTGCTGCTGGAGCGTGACATCAGCTTCAACGAAACCCAGGTGCTGGCCAAGGACGCCGAAGAGCAGCTGCAGTACCGCGACATGCGCAGCGACATCGTGCAACAGGTGGTGCGGCGGCTGGCGGCTGTGAAATCGCTCTGACCGCTCCATGCAGATCGCAGCCAACCAGCTCGCCGCCCAGCTGCAACGCGGCCTCAAGAGCCTCTACACGCTGCACGGCGACGAGCCCTTGCTGATCCAGGAAGCGGCCGACGCCATTCGCATGGCGGCACGCCAGCAAGGCTGCAGTGAGCGCACGGTGCACACCGTGGCCGGTGCGCACTTTGACTGGGGCGAGGTGCTCGCCAGTGGCGGCTCCATGAGCCTGTTTTCCGACAAACAACTCATCGAGATCCGCATCCCGTCGGGCAAGCCCGGCAAGGACGGCTCCCAGGCGCTGCAGCAGATCGCACAGCAGGCCGAAGGCAATGACAGCACCGTCACGGTGGTGATCTTGCCGCGGCTGGACATGGCCACGCAGAAGGGCGCCTGGTTCGCCGCGCTCGACAGCTTTGGCACTGTGGTGCGCGTGGAGGCGGTGGACCGCAAGGCCTTGCCGCAGTGGATCGCACAGCGCCTGCAGGCGCAGGGCCAGCGCGTGGTGGCGGGCGACGAGGGCCAGCGCACGCTGCAGTTTTTTGCCGACCGCGTGGAAGGCAACCTGCTCGCCGCGCACCAGGAGATCCAGAAGCTCGCGCTGCTGCACCCGGCGGGTGAGTTGTCGCTGGAGCAGGTGGAATCGGCCGTGCTGAATGTGGCGCGCTTTGATGCCTTCAAGCTCGCCGAGGCGGTGCTGGGCGGGCAGAGCGTGCGGGTGCAGCGCATGCTGGATGGGCTGCAGGCCGAGGGCGAAGCACCGGTGCTGGTGCACTGGGCGCTGTCCGAAGACATCCGCACGCTGCACCGGGTGCGCACCGCGCTCGATGCGGGCCGCCCGATGCCCATGGCGCTGCGCGAGAACCGCGTGTGGGGCGTCAAGGAAAAGCTCATGGAGCGCGCGCTGCCGCTGCTCTCCATGGCCACGCTCACGCGCTGGCTGGAAGACGCCCACACGGTCGATGGAATCGTCAAGGGCCTCAAGTCACCAGGCTGGCCTGCAGATCCATGGCAGGCGCTGCAGCAGATGGCGATGAAGGTCGCCTCCGTTTGTGCTGTGCGCTGATGTTCGGTGGTGAGCTCGCCTTCATTCACTGCCCCGGTTGTACGGTCGGCTGATCCTGCGAAACCGTTCCCTGATGCAAAGGGTCCCCGCCATTCAACGTGGGGACCCGCAGCGAAAAACACGATCCGCGACCGACCACTGAACGCAGCGTGAGTCCGATGCCCAGCAGTTCGGCGCAGCGTTGCACGATGGACAGCCCCAGACCCAGACCTTGATCTTCAGGGCGCACGTTCGATCCCCGCCAGTGCGTCTGGAACACCCGGGCCTGCTCCTGCGGCGCGATGCCGCGCCCGGTGTCCCACACCTGGATGAGGCAGTGATCGCGCCGCTTGCGGCAGCACAGCATGACGCCACCGTGGTCGGTGTACCGAACCGCATTGGCCACCAGGTTGGTCACCATGCGTTCGAGCAGGGTCGGATCGGTGTGTACCCAAAGCAAGCTTGGACGCACGTTCCAGCCCAGGTTGCGCTGCTGTGTCTCTGGCCAGAACCGCGCCTCGACGCGTTCAAGCAGTTGCTCAACGGGAAACGGTGTGCGCTGCACGTCGACCGCTCCGGCGTCCAGCTGTGCGACCAAGCCCAGCGAGGTGACCAGTTCGTCGCTGTAGTGCAAGGCCGAGCGCATCTGCCCCAGCGAATGCTTGTCCAGTGGTTCCGATCCTCTGCGCTCCAGGGTGTCGACTGCCAAGCTCAGTGCGTAAATCGGCTGACGCAGGTCGTGCGCGATGGCAGCCATGAAGCTCGACTTCACCTGCAGGCTGTTCTGGGCGGCCTCCCGGGCCGACTGTTCACGGGCGCGTTGCGACTCCGCCAGCGCGCGCGCCTTGCGCTCGGTGATCACGCGGTCGGCCAGCCCCATCGACAACAGGATCATCTCGAGCGCGCCCGCCATGAGCAGCGCGTGGTAGAGCGTGGAGTTCGTCGGCAGCACCCCGAAGCGCAGCAGGATTCGAAAGCAGCCCGCCACCGCGATGCTGCCCCACCCGGTCAGAAAATAAGCCGCGGCTGGCAGCCTGTGCCGGACCGCGTAAATGCCTGTTGCAATGAGGCTCAGGGCCGTGACGAGGGCCAATGGCAAGCTGAACCATTCCGTCAGTGTGTGCAATGGCAGAAAGGGCAGGGACAGCATGGGGAGCGCCCACGCCCAGGACAGACCGCGCACCGCACGGGACACGACCGGGCTGATCGTGCCCAGCCGCAGGAAACTGTCCGCGAACCTGAGGCTGGATGCCCCCAGCCACGCAACAGCCACGGTCAGGATGTGGTTCGACCAGAGGGCTTGTTGCGGCCACAAAAACAGGGGGCCGAAACCGGTGCTCACGAGCTGGAATACCGTCAACGCAGAGCCGAAGTTGACGTAGTGCACATAGGCCACTTCCCGCAGGCGAAAGGCCAGAAAGGCGTTGTAGACCAGCAATGCCAAAGCCAGGCCGAAGTAGCCGCCGAGGACTGCTGTTGTGCCACGGTCGTTGCGTGTCCACTGGTCCTCTGTCCACAGCGTGACGGGAACTTGAATCAGTTCGTTGCCGCGAACGCGCATGAGCACCTGCACGGTCTCTCCGGGCGCCAGCGCGATGGCGGCCACCGGCGTGCGGTGGCTGCC